>CACBMH010000013.1 GCA_902539825.1 uncultured Alphaproteobacteria bacterium | reverse complement strand
TGCGGGTGTAGAAGCAGCATGCTCATCTGCTAGAACCGGATCTAAAACAGCCTTAATTACCCACAAAGTTGAAAAAATAGGAGAAATGTCTTGTAATCCTGCAATTGGAGGTCTTGGAAAAGGGCATCTTGTTAGGGAAATAGATGCTTTAGATGGAATAATGGCAAAAGCTACAGACAGATCCTGTATACAATTTAGAATGCTAAACTCTAGTAGAGGGGCTGCTGTAAGAGGCCCAAGAGCTCAAACAGATCGTTTTTTATATAAAAAAGCTATAAATGACCTCATATCTCAGCAAAAAAATCTTCAAATTATCGAAGGATCAGTTGAAGACTTAATGGTTACAAATAATCAGGTAACAGGGGTTATTTTAGGCGATAATAAAAAAATATCAGCTAAATCTGTAGTTTTAACAACGGGTACTTTCTTACAAGGGTTAATAAGAATTGGTTCGGAAAAACAAGAAGCTGGAAGAGTTGGTGATAAACCCTCAATAAAGCTTGCAAAAAGGCTTAAAGAGTTAAAGTTTTCAATAGGCAGATTAAAAACAGGAACACCACCAAGATTACTTAAAAAAACTATAAATTTCAATGACTTAGATGAACAACACCCGGATAAAAAGCCCATTCCATTTTCTTTTATCAACAGAGATATCCACATTTCTCAAATATCTTGTTTTATTACACATACTAATAAAAAAACGCATGAAATAATCGCTAAGAACATCGATTTATCACCAATGTATTCGGGAGAAATACAATCAATGGGAGCCAGGTATTGTCCATCTATTGAAGATAAAATTCATAAATTCAAAAACAAATCATCACACCAAATATTTCTTGAGCCAGAAGGACTAGATAGTAATTTAATATATCCAAATGGAATATCTTCTTCACTTCCAACTGAAATTCAAGAGCAATTTGTTAAAACAATTAAGGGCTTGGAGAATGTTACAATAACACAACCCGCTTACGCAATTGAATACGATTTTGTTGATCCACAAGAACTAACACACACACTTGAAACAAAAAAAATTAAAAATTTATTTTTTGCAGGACAGATAAATGGAACAACTGGGTACGAAGAAGCGGCCGCACAAGGTATAATGGCTGGGATAAATGCATCACTTAAAACAACATCTGATAAGGAGTTTATAATACCCAGGTCATCTGGATATATAGGTGTTTTAATAGATGATTTGGTTACAAGAGGAACCAAAGAGCCATATAGAATGTTTACTTCAAGATCTGAATATAGACTTTTGCTTCGGGCTGATAATGCAGATTTAAGACTTACACCTCTTGGAATTGATATTGGTTGTGTAGATATAAATAGGCAAAAAGAGTTTGAAAAAAAATCCAAAAGAATAAAAGAGGGGTTTAAGTTTGTTAAAAGTCAAAAATTCTCACCAGATGCACTTCTAAAAAAGGGGATAAAAATAAACAAAGATGGGAAAAAAAGAAATATCATAGATCTCTTGTCGTTTTCTAATATTACAACTCCTAAGCTTAAAAAAATACTTCCAGAACTAAATGACTTAGAAGATGATGTAATGGAACAAATAGAAATTGAGGCTAAATACACCGGTTATCTTGATAGACAAAGAATGGACATACAAGATTTTGAAAAAGAAGAAAATTTAAAAATTCCTAAATCAACTAATTATAAGTTAGTCGGGAGTTTATCTAATGAGATAGTTGAGAAACTATCAAAAATTAAGCCACCCACGCTTGGAGCAGCCTCAAGAATATCAGGTGTAACACCAGCAGCCACTATAGCCCTTCTTAGATATATTAAAAAAAATAAAAATAAAAAAGCAGCATAATTTGGATAAAGGTTCTGTAATAAAAAAATATAATCTTAGCAGAAAGCAAATTGATTTAATCGATAGTTACATACTCAAGTTAACAAAAAGCAACAAAATCCACAATTTGGTAGGCCCCTCCACAATTGATGTTGCTTGGGATAGACATGTTAATGATTCATTACAATTGTCAGAATTTATTTTCAAAAAAAATGCATCAATAATAGACCTTGGCACTGGTGCGGGCTTACCAGGGGTGATCTTACATATTTTTGGGTATGCAAATATATCATTGATTGACTCAAAGATGAAAAAAATAAATTTTATTAAAGAATTTGCACACGAGCAGAACTTAGAGGTAAAAACTATTTGTACTAGGGTTGAAAAAATCAAAAATCAAAAATTTGACTTTATTATCAGCCGAGCTTTTGCTCCATTAGCAAAATTATTACATTATTCACGGTTTTTTACAAAAAAAAATACATCACTACTTTTTCTAAAAGGAAGAAATGTTAAGAAAGAAATACATGATGCAAAAAAATCCTTTAGCTTTGAATACGATCTTTATCCAAGTCAAAGTGAGGGTGATGGCCATGTGTTAAAAATAAACAAATATAAAAAACTGTGAAAAAAATTATTTCTATCTCCAATCAAAAGGGCGGCGTTGGCAAAACCACAACTACAATAAACCTAGCCACCTCATTAGCTGCGGTGAAAAAAAACGTTTTAATAGTCGATGCTGACCCTCAAGGCAATGCCAGCACAGGGCTTGGGCTTACCTACAATGATAGAAGGCCATCTATTTATGAAATGATACATGAAAAGGGGCTTCTTAAAGAAGGAATAAAAGAAACATTAATTCCTGGTCTAAAAATAATTGGAGCAAACACAGACTTAGCTGCAGCTGAGGTAGAGTTGACAAATTTTGAAAACAGAGAGTTTGTATTTAAATCAATCTTTTCTGAAATTGACAATTTCGATTTTATTTTTGTAGACTGTCCACCAGCACTTGGTCTGCTAACTATCAATTCATTAGTAGCATCAAATACAACACTAATTCCTCTTCAGTCAGAGTTTTTTGCGCTTGAGGGCCTTTCAGCTTTAATGAACACAATTAAATTAATTCAACAAAACTATAACAAAGACTTAAAAATTGAGGGAATATTACTTACAATGCTTGACAAAAGAAATTCATTAAGCTCACTTGTAGAGAAAGACGTAAGGCAACATTTTGGAAACCAAGTATATAAAACAACAATTCCAAGAAATGTTAAAATATCTGAAGCTCCTAGTCACGGTAAACCAGCACTAGTATATGATACACAAGCCGCAGGCTCTTTAGCTTATATTGAGCTTGCAAAAGAAGTAATTTTAAATCAAAATAAAAAACATGAATAAAGAAAATAAACTAGGCATGGGCCTAGGCGCGCTTTTATCAACAACTAATAATAAAGAAGAAACTAATGGTATTCAAAAAATCAATATTTCTCAAATAATACCAAACCCATCCCAACCAAGAAAGAGTTTTAAAGACGAAGAGCTTAAAGAGCTTTCATCTTCAATTAAAAACCAAGGCTTAATTCAACCAATAATTGTTAAGCCAACAATTAATAATCAATACCAAATAATAGCCGGAGAAAGAAGATGGAGAGCATGTCAATTAAATGGAATGCATGAAGTAGATTGTGTGATCAAAGACCTTGATGATACAAATGTTTTAGAGGCCGCTTTAATTGAAAACATTCAAAGAGAGGACTTAAATGTTATTGAAGAAGCTAACGCATATAAAGGACTAATTGATATTAAAGGAATTAATAACGAAAACCTCTCTAAGTTAATAGGCAAAAGCTCTAGCCATGTTTCTAATATTTTAAGGCTTTTAGAGTTAGATATAAAAATTCAAGAAATGGTAATAAATGGAGAATTATCTATGGGCCATGCTAGAGCGCTTATCGGTGTGCCCAACGCCATTGATAAAGCTAAAGAAATAATCAAAAAAAAACTAAGCGTTAGACAAGTAGAAAAAATTACATCTGAGTTTAAAAAAAACAAAAAACAAAAAACTTTTAAAGACCCAAATATTGTAGACTTAGAAAAAGAGCTTTCTGACAAAATTGGCCTTAAAACATCAATTCAATTCAATGATAATGGCTCATCTGGATCTTTAACCCTATACTATTCAGACTTAAATCAACTTGATGACCTAATGAAAAGGCTTAAGAAACAGTAATTTTTTTTATATTTAAAATAAATCTAAGCCCATATGCAATAGATAAATTACCATCTTTTCTTAATATTTTTTCCATATTTGATAATATATTTAAAATCTTTTTTTTCTTTTTTAAATCGTATTTTTTATAAACTTCAACTAGATAATTTTTTTCTTTAAATAAATACCTAGGTATTTTCTTGTTATAGTCTTCAATATTTGTGCTATCTATTATTAACTGGCAGAAATATTTACAACTATAATAGAGCTCATTTACGTCAGTATTTGAAACTATTTTATCTTTGTACATTTCTATTATTTCACTATTCTTTTTAAACATTTGAAAAAAAAGATTTTCTTTCATTGAAACCTCTGGAGATATTAACTTTCTAATGTTTTCAAGTGTGATGCTGTTTGCTTCAATTTCTAGGATTGTGTTTAATGAATTTTCGAGAAAAGCATATCGATTATCTAATTTGTTAACCAAAAACCAATAAGCCTCTTCTGAGATATTTGTTTTCTTTTTTTTTAAAAATTCGTTTAATATTTTAACTTTTGATGATTTGCTTAATTCATAACAATCAATAATGCATGAATTTTCTATATCATTAAATATTTCTTTTGCAGCTTTTGTTTTTTGGGAATTTTCTTGAATAAATATAAATACACCATCACCACTTTTTAAATTGTCTATATTTTTTTTTTTAAACCCTTTACAATTTCTTGCAAAAAATATTTTTTTGCTTTCCAAAAGTGTTTCTTCATACTTAAAGTTATCAATTGTATCCAACTCAATTTTAGTAACATCTTCTTTTTTTTGATATCTTTCAATTATTGTTTTGTAAACTTTTTCAATTAAACTAACTTCATTTCCACTAATGAAATAGAACTTGTTGTTAAGATTAAAATTTTCGTTTAATAATATGTTTATTGGATCTACTTTCATAAACAGCTTTTTAAATCTACACCTGATAAGTATGAAATAAACCGATTTATATTTTCTGATATTGCTAATTCATATTTCTTTTCTAAAGAAACGTCTGTTCCATAATTATAACCCGAAGATTTTGGGCTTGTGGAAAAACTAGATAAAATTTCTTTTTTAACAATTACACAGCTTTCTTCCAAACTTTTTAATTCATAAGAAAATCTTAGTTCATGTCTTAAATTTGACACTGCTTGATTAGTTTCAACTGATCTTCTTATTTTTTTTTCTTGAACTAAAATTAATAAGTCAAATTTTTCATTTTTTGTATTACCAAAAACCGTTGGAATATAAGATTTCAAAAAAACCAGGTCAAAACCTGCCGTACTTATTTTTGTATTTTCGTATAAAGGATTTGTTAAGCTGTTTTCATTATTATAAACAAACTCAATGTTGCTGCAAGAATGCAAGAAAGAAACAATAACAAAAACTAATATAAACCTCATTAGACAACTAAATTTAGTATTTTACCTGGGACATATATTTCTCTTTTAATAGTTTTACCCGATATGTTTTTCTTTATCTTATTATTATTTATTACAACGTTCAAGACCTCCTCTTTTGTTAGGCTTTCGTCAAATTCAATAATTTCTCTTGTCTTACCATTTATTTGAATTGCCACTTTTAATTTGTCCTTTTTTTTAACTTCTTCAATTGGCCAATTCTCATTAATACACAAAGTGGAATATCCAAGACTAGACCAAATTTCTTCACTAATATGAGGGGCAAATGGCTGTAAGACTAGAGAGAGTTTTTTTAAAGACCACTTAAAACCTTCTTTTGAAATTTTGTTTTTAGATTGTGCATCGTTTAGAGTATTTACAATTTCATATATTTTAGCCACAGATTTGTTAAATTGAAAAGCATTTATATTATCTGTCACTTGATTAATCTTTAATTTAAGAGTTTCTATAATTTCAACATCACTTTGATTGTTCGTTTTATAATTTTTATATTTTTCAATAAATTCATATAATTTGTTGATAAATTTAAATGAAGCAAGAATGCCTGTATCAGTCCATTGCAAATCTCTTTCAGGCGGACTATCAGATAGCATAAACCATCTTGCAGTATCAGCTCCGTACAAATCAATTATGTCATTTGGATCCACAACATTTTTTTTTGATTTACTCATTTTTTCAATTTTACCAACGCTAATACCCAGGCCTTTGTTGTCTTTTAATGCATTTTCAGACTTCTCAACATCTTTGGGCTCAACCCACTCACCATTTTCATTTTTATATGTCAAATGAGTAACCATACCTTGTGTAAACAAACCTTTAAAGGGTTCATCTAATTTAAAATAATTTAAATCCCTAAGAGCTTTTGTAAAAAACCTAGAATATAACAAATGTAAAATAGCGTGTTCTATCCCCCCAATGTACTGATCTACTGGAAGCCAGTAATCTATATCTTCTTTATGAAAGGGTTTGTTAGATCTAGAATTACAGTACCTAAAGTAATACCATGAAGATTCAAAAAAAGTATCAAAAGTATCTGTTTCTCTGATAGCCTTCATTCCTGTTTTAGCACATACGGTTTCTTTCCATTGAGGAATGTCATTTAAAGAAGTGGATTTTTCACCAAAGTTTTGAATATCTGGTAATTTTACTGGAAGTTGATTTTCTTCAACTGTTAATATTTCTCCATCTTCTCGATAAATTATAGGTATTGGACATCCCCAAAAACGCTGTCTTGATATACCCCAATCTCTTAATTTGTAATTTGTTTTTTTTCTACCGATTTTATTTTTCTCAATTTCATCAATTATTCTTTTTTTTGCAGAATCAACATCTAAACCATTCAAAAATCCTGAGTTTATTATTTTGCCGTTTTCGGTAAATGCAATATTTTTAATTTCAAAATCTTTCATCTCTATATTGTCTGGTTTTACAACCGGTATAACATCAAGATTGTATTCATTAGCAAAATCTAGATCTCTTTGATCGTGAGCTGGACAACCAAAAATTGACCCTAATCCATATTCTTTCAAAACAAAATTAGCCACATAAACAGGAAGCTTTTTACCCTTAACAAAAGGATGGTTTACAAACAGACCCGTATTAAACCCTTTTTTGTCTTTTTCAGGATTTAGTTTTTCACAATCTTTAATAAACTCATTCAAATTTTTATCTGTAATAGAAATTTTCTTTGATAATTCATGATCTGATGACAAAGCTATAAATGTTGCACCGAAAATAGTATCTGGTCTTGTTGTAAAAACTGTTATTTTTGAACTGGTATCCGATAAATTAAAATCAATTTCTGCCCCAATAGATTTTCCTATCCAATTTGACTGCATTATTTTTACTTTATTTGGCCAATCAGGTAAACTGTCTAAATCGTTTAATAATTCTTCAGAATAATTACTTATCTTCAAAAACCATTGTGATAACTTTTTCTTTTCTACTGTCGCACCCGACCTCCAACCCTTACCATCAATAACCTGTTCATTTGCAAGTACAGTTTTATCAACAGGATCCCAATTTACTTCAGCCTCTTTTTTATATGCAAGACCTGCTTTATACATATCAATAAAGAATTTTTGTTCATGCTTATAATAATCTGGATGACAGGTAGCAACTTCTCTGTCCCAATCTAAAGATAGCCCCATTTGTAACAATTGGTCCTTCATCACTTTTATATTTTGATATGTCCATTTTTCAGGGTGTTTTTTTTCAGTTAAGGCTGCATTCTCTGCTGGCAAACCAAATGCATCCCAACCCATTGGATGTAAAACATTATACCCCATCATTTTTTTATACCTTGCTACTACATCACCCAAAGTGTAGTTTCTAACATGCCCCATGTGAATCTTACCTGATGGATAAGGAAACATCTCTAAAACATAATATTTTTTTTTATTTAAATCTTTTGATGTTTTAAAAACACCATTTTTGAACCAATTATCTTGCCACTTTTTTTCAACGATTTTATGATTGTATCTTAATGACACTTTTAACTAGATTGTATTTTTAATTTTTTAGCTTTGTTTAATATAGCGTTTTCAATCTTTACATTATTTTCTTTATCAATTTTTTTATTTACCCATATTTGGTTTTTAAATTCCTGACAAAATGATGTTACTTTTAGATTCTCCACATTAAGTCTTGTGCCCATAATAAAAATATTAAGCTTACATCTTTCATTTTGATTTTCAGTTGTTGAATACCAATCAGTAATGATGGTTCCACCAACAGGATCAGCTGAGCTTAGTGGCATAAAGCTTATAGTTTCTAAAGCACCTCTCCAAAGATAGGTATTAATAGGCATACTGACTGAGTTAGAAATTTGATTTTTATCTTTTTTGTCATCAAGAAAATCAAGTGAAAGACCATCTTTTCCAAAGAGACCACCACCACTAGCAAGTCTATTTTCTGCATCTCTTAAAGCTACGTCTCCATCAACTCCAGAATTAAATGGAGTACCAGACCTATCTATTATAGCCTGTTTTGTTTGTGCTTTAGACCATAACTCATTCATTTCCTCTTCGCTCTTATTGCTATTACATGAGAGTACAAAGAGCAAAGGAATTATAATTGCCAGTCTAAATGTTTTCATAAAATTCTAATTATTGTATTGAGGGTTAAATGTAAAACATAAAAAAAAACGGCACTAATTAAAGTGCCGTTTTCAAAGATATTAAATCTTAATTTAGAATGACATATTAGCACCAATGTACCATGCAGATCCATCAGTAGTGTCATTTGTACCTTCGTCAGCAGAGTCAACATCAGTGTAACCAAGAATAGCAGTTACACCAGAAGCTACAGCATAAGAAATACTTGCTGAAGTTACATCTTTCGAGTCTTCAGTAGTTCCTGGGGTTCCAATACCACCATCTTTTGATGTACCATTAGCAACACCAACATTAAATGTTAGGTCACCAGTTACATATTTAACACCAGCACTAACTACTTCACCAGCAACCTCATTAGTGTTTTTGTCACCAGAAGTCGTATCACCATCAGCAAAACCAACAGCAACAGTTAAGTCACCAGTTACAGCACTTACACCAACATGTATACCACCTATGTCATTTGTGATTGCAGGTGTAGAAGTTTTTGATCCTTCAGAAGCTGAAATACCAGCACCAATAGTTACAGCAGTATCACCAGCACTAGTTACATAAGTTGCACCAATCGCATAATGACTGTCTGTTCTATAAGTAGCTACAGCATTAGCTCCATTATCTGTAGATGCAGAGAATGACATTGATAAACCATCTGCTAAGAAATCAGAAGCAGTGTGGTATTCAACACCTAATGCAGTTGAAGCTGTCATAAAGTCTAAACCAGTTGAAGCACTGTTTGTAGATGTAACAGTAACACCTTCAGCACCAGCTGAACTAGGTATAGATACAGCGTGTGATCCAGAAGCGTTACCTGCGTTTAATACATCAAGCTTTGAGCCATCAGTAAACGCTAAAGTAAATCCAGCATCATAGTCTTCTTTAGTATTTTCATCCATAACTTTAAAGCTAGATGAAATAGTCATACCACCATCAGTAGTTTCAGATAATGAAACAGTAAAGTTGTTGTCATTGATCTGAGCATTAGTGTCAGTTCCACCAGTTGGTGAATCAAACTCCATACCAGTTTGGTGGTTACCGCCGTAGCTAGCTGTTACAGCTTCAGCAACTGAAGCAGCACCAAGCGTAGAAACTAGAGCAGTTCCCATTAATAGTTCTTTTTTCATAATTACTCCTTTTGAGTTAATTTGAGTTAATGAATATTCATTAAATACAAGCAACAAACTTGTATTGAGAAATGTATTATTTAAAAATTGAATAAATTACAAAAAAAGCATAATGATTTAGTATATTTTTTGTAACAATGTTGTTTTTTTACAACATATAATTTATGTTTAATATTAAAAAATACAATGAAATCAAAGATTTTTTAAAAAAAACCAGCAGTTCTGCCAAAATAGTAGCTATATCCAAAAATCACCCACTTAAAAGTGTTTTGGAGGCAGTTAATTCGGGAGTTTATATATTTGGTGAAAATAGAGTTCAAGAAGCACAAGAAAAATTTCAAAAACTGAAGCAGGATAATAAAAAAATAGAGCTTCACTTAACTGGCCCCCTACAATCAAATAAAGTAAAGACAGCAATCCAGCTTTTCGATGTTTTTCATACTTTAGATAGGGAAAAAATAGCAAGAGAATTCTCAAAACACAGTGAATTATTAGTAAGTAAGAAATTTTTTCTTCAGGTAAACACGGGAAAAGAAAAAACAAAAAGCGGTATTTTCCCAGAAGATACAAAAGATTTTTTGTTTTTTTTAAGACAAGAAATGAAATTGCCCATCACTGGATTAATGTGCATACCACCTATTGACGATGATCCTACCTATCATTTTAAACAACTAAAGCTTCTTGCAAATGATAATAAAATTAATGAGTTAAGTATTGGGATGAGTGATGACTATGAGCAAGCAATACAGTTTAATCCTACATATATTAGGCTTGGCACAATTTTGTTTGGAAAAAGATTATGAAAAATGAATTAAATATATTTTGTAATAACGACATTAAGAGTTTTTTACAATCACTTCTTTCTGAATATGAATCAACCATTATGAAATTAGATCGAATAAAAGAAAATATACATTCTACTAAAGCAAATATAATTATTATAAATAATAATAAAGATATTGATTTAATTAAATATAGTGAATTGAGTGATAACTGTTTAATAATTTTAAGTCATAAAGATTTAAATTTAAATCTTAAAAATAAATCAAATATATTAATATGCCCACTTTCAATAAATCACTTAAAAAGCAAAATTAAGAACTTTGTACAAAACTTAAAAGTCCAGTTTCATGATATATTTATTTACAATGAAAAACTTACAAACCTTGATAACGATAATTTTTGCTACCTAACTAAAATAGAATTAGAAATCTTAAGTCACTTAATTAAAAAAAAAGAAACAAGCAAAAGTTTCATTAAAGAAAATATCTTAAATATTAAATCAAATATTGAAACTAATTCTCTTGAAAGCCATCTTACAAGAATAAGAAAAAAAATGAAAATTGTAAAAACTAAAGTAAAAATTCAAGCAAAAAATGAAAAGCTTTTAATAAAAGTTTAATTTAAAGATTTAGGATTTATAAGTTTGAAAAAATCTTTATCAAAATCCTCATTGTAACTATGATTATAAATTGATAGTTTAAGAACCTCATTATTAATCAATACCTCTATTGCTCTCAGGATTAATGGTTTTTTCTCAAATAATATTCTTAAAACAAAGTTTTGTTCTTCATTATTAATTCCTTTTTTTTCAAGAAATAACTCATTATTTTTTACCTCTATTTTTGCGTCTTCAAAAAAATCAGGGTTTCTAAATATGTCATAGAAGAACCAAGCATTAGTATTTTTTGGATTAAAAAATTCATCTTCTTCCAGTGTATAATCATAATACATTGCTTTATTTTCATCTAAAATTATCAAAATTTGTGCAGGCAAAAAATATTCAGCCCTAACCCTTTTTTTTCCTATATACACCCTACCTTCACTTATACTTTCCCCATCACTTTGAAGGAATGAAGCAGAAAAATCACTTAGAGATTTTAAATAATTTAATGCTTCTTCTTTGTCTTCTGAGGCTGAATATGCTTTAAAAGCAAATAAATAAAAAACTATTACTAATAGGTTTAATAAATATTTTTCATTTTTTAAGAACATGTCTTTTACCTGCGTTATTTGCTTCGCTTATAATTCCATCTTCTTCCATTTTTTCTACTATTCTTGCCGCTCTATTATAACCAATCTGAAGATATCTTTGAATATAGCTTGTCGAAACTTTTTGCTGTTTAATAACTATATCAACAGCTTTAGTATAAAGATCATCATTGTTACTCGAAATTAGATCATCCCTATTTGTGTTATTTAATTCCTCCTCTGATAAGGATATTTCTTTTTTATAATCAAATGTAGCTTGTCTCTTTATTTGTGATACAACTTTATCAACTTCGCTTTCAGAGACAAATCCACCGTGTAATCTTTTTATTATACCACCATTTTCTAAAAACAACATATCACCACTACCTAATAATTGTTCTGCGCCCATTTCATTAAGTATTGTCCTACTATCAAACTTACTAGATACCTTATAACTAATACGGCTTGGAAAATTTGCTTTTATTGTTCCTGTAATTACATCAACACTTGGTCTTTGTGTAGCTGTAATTAAATGAATTCCAGATGCTCTTGCCATTTGAGCTAATCTTTGAACTAATGACTCAACTTCTTTTCCTGCCACCATCATTAAGTCTGCCATCTCATCAATTACTACAACAATGAAAGGCATTTTTTCTAGAAGAATTTCCTGTTTTTCAATAATAGGCTTTCTAGTATCATCATCAATACCTGTTTGAACTTCTCTATACAATTTTCTTCCAGATGAAATAGTCCTCAATACTTTAGCATTATAAGAATCTATATTTTTGACATTTAAAGAACTCATTAATTTATATCTATTTTCCATTTCTCTTACTACCCACTTGAGAGCAAATACGGCTTTTTTCGGGTCGGTTACAACTGGAGTTAATAGATGTGGGATATCTTCATAAATACTTAACTCTAGCATTTTAGGGTCTATTAAAATTAACTTACACTCATTGGGTTTAAATTTGTAAAGAATGCTTAGTATCATTGTGTTTATACCTACTGATTTACCTGAACCAGTTGTACCAGCAATTAATAGATGTGGCATGCGTTCTAAATTTGCAAAAACACTTTTACCAGATATATCTTTTCCAAGCGCAAGCGTAAGAGAATCATTTTCTATTTCAAATTCTTCTTCTTCTATTAAGTCACCAAACATAACACTTTCTCTTTTGGTATTTGGTATTTCAATCCCTAAACTGGTTTTACCAGGTTGAGTTGAAATTCTTGCTGAAAAAGATGACATCGCTCTAGCAATATCATCTGACAAACCAATTACTTTACTGGATTTTATTCCAGCATTTGGAACAAATTCAAACAATGTTACAATTGGACCACTACTAAAACCAATAATTTTTCCATCAACACCATACTCTGAAAGAGTCTTTTCTAATTTTATTGCTGCTTCAGTATTTACTTTATCTAATTCTTTGCTTTTAATATTTCTTAAATTTGATTTTGAAAGAAGATCTTTTGAAGGAAGATTAAAACTAAAACTATCCAACTCAAGCTGTTTTTCAGTTCTTGGTTTTAAAATACTTTTTCTTTTTAAATTTACATAATTACTTTTCTTTATTGTAGGCTCACTTCTTAAAGCCTTCTTCTTTGATTTATTTTTGAATTTTACATATTTTAGTAATTTAAATATAGAAAATAAAAACCTTAAGTATTTAAAAAATTTTAAAAAAAACAGAGTTTTATTTATCCATGATAAATTTATTTTAAAGGACAAAAGAACTAGAATTATACCAAATATTAAAAGTAATAAATTTATAGTAAAATAAATGAAAATATTTTCTAAAAGATTTAAATTAATATTTGTAAACAAATCAATTAAAAACTGAGAAATCAGACCAAAGTTTAAATATGTAATATCAATTGATTTTAAGGAGACGTTTATAATTATAATACCTGTCAGGTTTGATAAAAATTTTAAAATTATAAATCGACTAGTTATGCCTAAAAATAATTTTCCTCCCTCTATTGAAATAAAAAACGCCGATAGGTAACTTAGTGTACCTATAAAAATTAATGAGTAACTTGACAAATATGCTCCAAAAAATCCAAAAAGATTGCTAATTTTATTGTCATTAATATTATAATTAAGTTGATTAAACCCAGGATCACTTGGTGAATACGAATAAAGACTTGCAAGATAAATTAGACCAAATAGAAATAAAACTATTCCTATAAAAAATTTAACTACAAAATTTCTAAATGAACCATACTTGAACATATAGTTAGATTGTAATACATTTAGATTATGTTAATTCGAAGAAAATTATGAGAGAAATTCAATCAAATATCAATATAATAGGGGGAGGGCTTGTAGGGGCTGTCACAGCATATTCCCTTTCTAAACTTGGTAATAAAGTAGTAGTTTTAGAGAAAAATACAAAATTTAATCATAAAAAAATTTTCGACAAAAGGACAACCGCCATTTCTGAGGGTACAAAAAAATTTCTTGAAGAAATAAATATTTGGAATGAAATTGGAAATTATGCTGAGCCAATAAAAAATATTCATATAATAGATAGAAATCAATCAAACAAAATTTATTTTGACAACCAAAGAAGAAAATCCAATCTTGGATATATAGTTAAAAACGAATTTATACTTGATTGCTTATATAAAAAATTACAAAAACAAGAAAATGTAGAAATTTTTAACAATGTTTCTGTTAAAAATATTTTTTATCAAAGTGACAGGATCATAACTAAGCAAAATAATTGTTATGTTAATACAAACATTCTATTTGCGTGTGATGGGAAAAACAGCTCTATAAGAAAATTTTTTAAGACACCAACTTATAAAAAAGATTATAAAAAAAAAGCAATTGTAATAAATTTTTATCACTCAAAGAATCACCACAACACAGCTTATGAGTTCTTCTTTAAAAACGGGCCTCTTGCAATCTTACCAATGCAAAAAAATAAAAATCACTTTCAAAGTTCCATAGTTTGGACAAACACTAATAAATTTATAAACTCTTTATTTTCTTTAGATGACAATAATATTATTTCCATTCTAAACGAAAAGACACAGGGAAGTGTAGGTGAGATAAAAAAAATAATCACCAAACAAACCTTTCCTTTAAAAGCTCATTTAAACTCTAAATTTTTTGAGAATAGAATTATTTATTTAGGTGACTCAGCCCACTCATTTCATCCAATTGCAGGACAAGGATGGAATCTAGGCATGCAAGATGTAGAAAGTATATATAATCTTGTTAAAAAATATAACTCTCTAGGTTTGGAATTGGGAGATGAAATATTTTGTAAAGAATTTCAGAAAGATAATTTTTTCAAAGCTTATAGGCTGTATCAAATCACTGATAAAGTTGATAGTGTTTTTAAATTAGACAATACAATTTTTAATCATGCAAGATTTTCAGCTATCAATTTAATACAGAAAAGTAAAAAATTAAAAAATCAGATAAGTGATTTTGCTATGGGAGTTAATTAATAGTTTTACTATTATTATCTTCAACAATCTCAAGCTCTAAAATTGAATGAAGTTTTTTATAAAAATCACTTAAATTTTTTGTTTCCAAAAGAACCTGTTTTTCAATATCACTAAAAGGCGATATCATTGCTATAAACTTTATAATTTGATTAAAATCTATATTTTGAATTTCTTCTAAGTTTAAGTTAATTTTTTTGACTTTAATATATTGGCTATACTTATCTAAAAGATTATTTTTTTGTTTTTCATTTATAATGTTTTTATCTTCATCAAAATCCAACATTTGAGCTTCAACCAATCTAAACTTATATTTTTTTTCTAACTCTTTCTTAACTTTAAAACAATTAGTGCCCTGTAGACTAATTAAATATCGCCCATCTGTTGTTTCGCTAAAACTATGAATTTTTCCAATACAACCAATATTATAGAGCTTATTTTTTTCATCAGATTGTATCATGCCTATAAATCTCTCTTTTGAAAGAGCGTAATCAACCATCTCAATATATCTTTTTTCAAATATATTCAGAGGCAAGCTTGTTCCTGGAAAAAGGACTGCGCCGTTTAGAGGAAAAATAGGGATTTCCATGTTATGAAAACATTAATTGTGAAAGTTTTTTCCTATATTGAATAGTAACTTGATCAGTATTTCCAAGTACAGCAAAAAACTCTACCATTTTATTTTTTATACTATCCTTGTTTTTTGGATAATTTTTTAGAAGCAAATCCATTCCATTTTCATATTCTTTCATTGAAAAATATTTATCTGATATTTCTAAAATTAAATCGATATTATTTGGTTCATTCTTAAGCTTACCAAGTAACTCACTAATGTTTAGTCCGGATGAATTATTTTTCACAATTTCCATTTTTTTTAAAATCTGTTTAATCTCATCCATTTCTTGAAGATCTTTTTCTAATGAGCTAATGAACACCTCAACTTCTTCAAATTGATTAAGCTCGATCAAACACTCTAAATAAAAACAAATACCTTTAATTTCATCTGAGTTTTTAGAAATAAATTCTAGAAGAGTGTCTTTAGCTTCTTCAAATTTATTTTCAGCCATGGCACTTTCTATTTCATTATAAAATTCAGTGAAGTCTTCATTAATTTTAGATCCTAAGCATTTTTCAATAAATTCAATAATCTGACCTTCTGGAATAACGCCCTGAAATGCATTAACAATTTGTTTATCTTTGAATGCGTAGACGGTAGGAATTGATTGAATTCTTAATTGCGCAGCAATTTGTTGATTTTCATCAATATTAATTTTTACTAAGGTGATTTTATCTCCTGATTTTGATATTATTTTTTCTAAAATTGGAGTTAATTGTTTACAAGGACCACACCAAGGAGCCCAAAAATCTACGACAATTAACTTACTTTCACTTGCCTCAATAACCTGATCATTAAATTCTGTTTCAGTAACATCGATTATATTTGAATTTTCACTCATAAAGATTTGACTATACTATAACTATCTAAAGAAAAAATATTTATTTTTTTATTATTTTCAAGGAGGAAGTTTATAAACTCTAAAGTCTTTATACTTATAGTCGTAGTATTAATTAGGGGGTGGAAGTTAATTATTTCACTTTTAAAAAGTTTTTCATCTAAGTAAAACTCAACAACATTATCTTTGTCGTTAAGAAGAGCAAATGGTGAGATTGATCCTGGCTTTATACCCAAAAATTGTTCTAAATATTCAGCATTAGCAAATGATAAATTCTTAGCATCAATAGATTTAGAAAATTGCTTTAAATCAACCTTTGCATTTTCATCACAACTAAAAAGAAAAAAATTATTTTTTTTATTTTTTAAAAATAAATTTTTTGTATGTGCTCCTTTAATTTCACCTCTAAGATTCTCAGAATCTTCAACAGTAAATAAAGGATCATGATCATGAATTTGAAAATCTTTATTTTTTACACTAAGTAATTCAAATAAATCTGTCTTTGTAAGCATAAATAATATTATATTATTTAAGAAATAAGGTATTTAAATACAATTACAAAATTAACAATGGGAAAAAAAGCAGTAGTTATAGGAAGTGGTTTTGGGGGTATTGCGATTAGTTTAAGATTAAAAAAATTAGGCTATGATACAACAATTATTGAAAAACTAGATGAGCTTGGAGGAAGAGCAAGAGTTTTTGAAGTGAATGGTTTTAAACATGATGCTGGGCCTACAGTTATAACAGCACCATTTCTTTTTGATGAGTTATTTAGTTTATTTGGGAAAAATAGAGAAGATTATTTAAATTTTGTGCCTCTTGAGCCTTGGTATAGATACCATTTTCATGATGGTAAGACTTTTGACTATTGTTCTACAATTGAAAAAACAAATATAGAAATAAGTAAATTTGATAAGAGAGATATAAAGGGATATTACAATCTTTTAAATCAATCAAAAAAAATATTTGACATAGGCTTTACAAAATTGGCCGATAAACCATTTATCTCTTTTTTTAAAATGTTAGGTGTTATACCTAATTTAATAATTTTAAAAAGTTATTTCACTGTATCTCAACTTGTAAATAGTTATCTAAAAAATTCTTATCTTAGAAAAGCATTTTCAATTCATCCACTTTTAGTTGGGGGTGATCCTCACACTACAACATCGATTTATGCTTTAATCCATTATTTAGAAAGAAAGTGGGGGGTATTCTTTTGTATGGGTGGTACTGGTAAAATTGTATCTGAATTAAAAAAATTAATGGTTGATTGTGGTGTTAAAATTAAAACTAATACAGAAGCTAAAGAGTTTATTATTGAAAAAAATAAGATTACAAAAATATTAACAAATAATGGAGAAATTACAGATCTAGACTTGGTTGTTTGCAATGCTGACCCGCCAATGGTTTATTCTAAACTGTTAAAAAAACAAAATTTAAGTAGACCTATATTAAGAGAAAAAAACTTATTATATTCGATGGGTCTCTTTGTACTTTTTTTCGGAACAAGAACACAATACCATAAAGTCGCTCATCATACTATTTGGATGACTGAAAGATTTAAGTCTTTGCTTCATGATATATTTAAAAATAAAATATTATCTGAAGATTTTTCTTTATATATTCATAGACCTACTGCAACTGATAAATCTTTTGCTCCAGAAGGTTGTGATAGTTTCTACGTTTTATGTCCAGTACCTAATTTACAAGGCGCTATTAATTGGGATGTCGAATCAGAACATCTTAAAAACAAAATAATTAAAGAATTATCCAAAACAATTATGCCAGATTTAGAAAACAATATCACTGATGTTTTTTGGATGAACCCTAAGGATTTTAAAAATGATTATAACTCTATGCATGGTGCGGGTTTTTCTATAGCCCCAATTTTTACACAGTCAGCTTGGTTTAGATATCACAATAAAGACAAAAAAATTAAAAACCTTTATTTTTCGGCAGCAGGTTCTCATCCAGGCGCAGGCATACCAGGCGTTCTTTCTTCAGCTAAAGTTGTTGAAAATATAATTAAATCTGAATTAAAATAACAATGATTGATTTAGAGCTTAATTCCTCGAAAGACCTTAAAAGAGAAGGTAAAAGTTTTTATTGGGCAAGTTTTTTTTTACCAAAAAACTCAAAAAAAAAGGCGGGTACCCTTTATTCAATTTGTAGATATTTTGATGATATTGCTGATATGCATAGTGAGGATCAAACTAACTATCTTAAGGATACAATTGAAGAAATAAAAAAAAATAAAAATAATAAAATAAATATTTTTTTTCAAAAAAATGAAATTAATAATTCTATTTTCATTGATTTAATAGAAGGATTAATTTTGGATCAGGAAAAAATAAGAATTCAAAATAAACAAGAGCTTATAAAATATTCCTATCATGTTGCTGGCACTGTTGGATTAATGATGTCTAAAATTATAGGAGTAAAAAAAGAAGAGGCAGCAAAATCTGCAATTGATCTAGGCATTGGTATGCAACTTACAAATATAGCACGTGATGTTTATGAAGATTCAAAAATGAAAAGAATATATTTACCAGCAAATTGGATACCTAATATATCACTAAAAAATCTGAATAATCTTAATGAAACTAATTCAGAAAATGATGAAAAAATATCAAAAGCAATTAATAAGGTAATAACTCTATCAGAAAAGTTTTATATAAATGGTTTTGCTGGTTTGAAATATATTCCTTTTTCTACTAGATTAGGCGTATTTATAGCAGCTAATGTTTATAAGGGTATTGGTGTTAAGATAAAATCTAATAAAAAAAAATATTCTAGAGAAAGGATTTATTTAAACTCTTTTGAAAAATTTATTATTACAATAAAATCGCTTTTACTTTTTATTTTTATTCCTTTGATGAATTATAAGTACCAAAAAATAAGAGAAAGTCTACCAAATGAAAATTTATAAAGCTGCTATAATTGGTTTAGGGCCCAGCGGTTTAGCAGTAAATAAAATTCTTTATGGAGACAGTACTAACGAAGTTATTGCATTTGAAAACGAAGATATAAATAAAAGAGACAATTATTTTGGTTTTTGGTTAACGGACTGGATGAAACCATTTGAAAATATTATTGAAAAAAAATGGTATCAATGGACTATTGGAAATAAAAATATTAACATAATTCATACTATTAGTGACAAACCTTATTGTGTAATTAGTTTTAAAAAGTGGAAAAATTTCTGCTTAGAAACTAAAAATAAACTAGAAATTAAAAATAAAAAAGTTGCTAAATACTTTCCTGTACAAAATTATTTCAAAGTAATTACAGATGATAACACTGAATATTATGCTGAAAAAATATATGACTCAAGATCTACAAAAGAAAAAAAAGGTGAGTTACTTCAACATTTCTATGGAATTAATATTACTGTACCAGATAATACTTTTAACAAAAATGAATTAACCTTAATGCACTTTACAGAAGAAGAAAATATTTTACATTTTATATATGTACTTCCATTTAGTCACAATAAAGCACTTGTTGAATCCACAGTCTTCTCAAAATATGCTTTTCACAGTTCCTGGTATAAAGAAAAAATAAATGATTATTTGAAGAAAAAAAATATTGCTGAATTTAAAGAACAGAGCTCTGAAGAAGGAATAATACCAATGTTTTTTGCAGAAGAAAAAAGATCAGCAAATTCAAATATTTTTAATATTGGCATTAGAGGGGGTGCTTGTAAACCCTCAACTGGATACGCCTTTTCATTTCTTATAAAACAAATCCAATTGTTAAAAAATTCAAAAAAAAATTATGTAAATATACATAAGTTTTTAGAAAGAAAAATGGACAGAATTTTTATTAATTTTTTAAAAAATAATAGAGAAGATGGAGGGTCATTTATAAAACTTGCATCTAATTTAAATGGAAATGAATTTCAAAGTTTTATGATGGGTGAATCAAATTTACTAACTAAGCTAAAAATCATAATCAGTATGCCTAAGCTAGTTTTTATTAGAGAATTATTAAAATAAAATGTTAGGTGATTTAACAATTTTAAATACTATCTCCTTCCTATTAATTTTTTTTATTGGCCTTCCGCATGGTTCATTTGATGGTGCAGTCGCTTCTCTAGTTGGTTTTAAAAATAGAATTCAATTTCTACAATTTATATTTTACTACCTATTCTTATTTTTTTTAGTCATTTTATTTTGGTTATATTTTCCAATTATCGCTCTAACAATTTTTATTATAATGACCATTGCCCATTTTGGATTATGCGATTGGACAAATTTTAAAATAAATAAATATAAGTATTCAATAAGCTTTACTTATGGAATGACTATTATTTTTGGAATAATCTTTTTTAACGAAGATCAATCTTTTTTGATATTTGAATATCTGACAAATAATAATATATATTCAATCCAAAAATATTTTTTCATTCCATATTTTTTAACATTGGTTTCTATAATTTATTTTATTTATCTTTCTTTCTTTGAAAAGAAATTACAAAAAGGAGTTATTGAGATTATATCTCTTTTATTAATTTTTTATTTTTTTGATCCATTATTAAGTTTCGCAATATATTTTTGCTTTTTTCACACTTACAAGCATTTAAAACATTTAATTAAAAATATTTATTTAAATTTGAAAAATAAATACTTTGTTATTTACTCAACAATAATTTTTACAGTAATTTCTTGGATTGGAGGTTTAGCAATTGTTTACTATTTAGTTCAAAATTTGTCATTATATGAGTCGATACTAAAAGTAATTTTCATCGGGCTTGCTGCATTAACGCTTCCTCATATGCTACTTGTTGATATTGTTTACAGAAGAAGATTTCAATAAATCGTTTTCTCAAATATTGACTTATAAAATCAAAGTGGTAATTGTGTAAAATAAGCGGGCGTAGCTCAGGGGTAGAGCGCAACCTTGCCAAGGTTGAAGTCGAGGGTTCGAATCCCTTCGCCCGCTCCAGAAAACTGCCAAATTCATATTATTTTAAAATTACAGGGGGACAATTGAGGGACACTTCATATATCAAAATAATTCAATCCCTCAATTTTTCAAAAAAATATTATCACTTACTTTATTACCAGATTTAAATTTTTAAAATTACTAATTATATTTATTAAAAAAAATTAATATTTAAAATTGTAATATTAAATTAAAATTACTTTCCTAAATATTTTTAAATGTTTAAAAATATTTTTTTGGCTTCGTATCCTAAATCTGGTAACACTTGGCTTAGAGCAATAATTCTTTCCGCACTTCAACAAAAAAATATTATCAATATAAAAGATTTATCAAAAATTAGATTGTTATCAGATAAAATGAACTTTACTTCATTTAAAAATAAGATTTATGAAAAAAAAGGATTGATAGATTATGACTGGATGTCAAAAAACATTATTTTATGCCAAAAAAAATTAAATGAAAATACTAAATATAATTTTTTTTTTAAGACTCATAGTGTGAGGCATAAAAGTTTTACAAATGAAACTGTAAACGCAGGCTTTATTTATATTGTGCGAGATCCTAGAGATGTAGTTGTATCATTAAGTTATTTTTCGGGAATAAATTTGGATGAAGCTATAAATCAAGTTGTTTTTAATAAACAACTAATGACAAATGCAAATGGAGCTAGAGAATTGGTTTCTAATTGGGAATTAAATATTAAATCTTGGTTAGAATACAAAAGTGTCCCATGTTTATTTATTAGATATGAAGATCTATTAATTAAACCAAATAACATAATATTTAATATTATTGCTTTTATAAATATAATTACGAATAAAAATATTTTAAATAATAAAAAAAATATTGATCAAATTATAAAAAATACTAGTTTCAAAAATTTACAATTTCAAGAAATCTCAAATGGTTTCGATGAAGCATCTAAACATTCAACATTTTTCAGATCTGGAACATTAAATCAATGGAAAGGTATTTTATCCAACACACAGGTTCAAATTATAGATAATAATTTACAACCGTTAATGAAGTATTTTAATTATATTTAGTAATCAGGATAAAATATGATTATAAAACAATAAGAATTTACCTCTTTTTTGTCTTTCAGGATTGTTGCCTTCAATAGCTCAGAGATCTTTCTATTGGGGTACACATGGGGGACACTTCGATTAAAAAAACTAAACTTGTTTTAAAATTATTTCACATAATTTGAAGGAAATTACAAATCATTACTATTTGGCAACCTTGCCAAGGTTGAAGTCGAGGGTTCGAATCCCTTCGCCCGCTCCATGTTTTCTATCGAATATTGAAGCATGTAGCGACGAAGAAATCGTTAAGTCGCCCTTGCGTAGCCAATAGGTTAACTTTTTACATTTATTTTTGAATAAATCTTTTCATAGTATCAAAAACAACACCATGCTTTTCAGCCTCATTTTTCACTTCATCTGAACTAAGCACCTTGTCCATTTCTTCTTCATCTAAAACATTAAAGCATATTGAAACGTGATTCGAATTTTCGGTATCTACAAAATCAACAATATTATCAGCAAACTTTGAGAATGTTTTTACTCTTTCATCATTAAAAGACAACCACTCTTCAACATTTTTTACTTCATGACTAATTATTTGTAACATTTTACCTCCTTGATATTTTATAAAATTTATCAAATCCAATAATTATTAAAAAATTATTAAAAAGTGTAATATTTAATATTATTAAGAAAAAGTATTTTTATTTTTCACGTTCTTTGTCCCACACCTGTCCGACAGTTCACTCTTAACTTTATGGGATATTCTGATATAGTTTCTCTAGGAAAAGGCCGATCTCAATTGTACATGGCAACCTTGCCAAGGTTGAAGTCGAGGGTTCGAATCCCTTCGCCCGCTCCAAATATTGATTGGGTTAACCTAAATTATATTGATTACTAAATGAACTTTGAAATAAACTACGAAATTCTTGAGAAAAACTCAAAACTTAAACCTGATGATGGTTGGGGACATCAATGCTGGTACATAAATGAAATCCTAAATCAAATTAAAGTTGATAAAGACTGGTCGGTATTACAAATTGGATCAAATGAACACAATGAAGGCACAAGTTATGAAGATATATTCAAAACTTATGAGCTTAATAACATAACAAAAGTAGATGCGGTATATGGTGATGGGGTTGATATCGAATTAGACTTCCATGATACAAAAAAAATATATGATTTAGGTTTTGAAAATAATTTTGATCTTGTCATATGTACCTCTATGCTTGAACATGATACCAATCCCTTTAAATCATTAGAAAATATTAGTCTTGTCACAAAAAAAAATGGTATAGTAATAATTACTGCACCATGTACCCAGAGATTTCATGGAACAGCCGGCGTATATGGAACATATCAAAATTTTCTTCCCGACTTTTTTTTTAGAAACCTTAAATTTAATAATTTAAAAATTGTAAAAGGATCAATGATATATATGCTTTTTGGAACACAAGAAATTTATAGAGTTGATGGTGTGGGGCATCATGAGTTTAGTTTAAAAGAAAATAATTTAACAGATATATACGAAGAAGACATGGACAAACGAAATATCCCTAGAATTAAAAAACTAACCAGTAATATAAAAAAATTATCATTTTATAAAAAATATCCTGTATTAATTCTAGCCTACTTGATAACTTTTTTTTATCCTAATTTTAGATTTATTCTATCTAGACCTCTTTATTTGGCATCAGATATTGCTCTAGTATCTATAAAAAAATAAACAACTTTTTTATACTACCATAGTTGCAGTCGAAAGCTCAAATGCCTTAATTCACATTATTTTATTTAAGAAATCTTGAAAAAAATAAAATAAAATATAGAATCTTATAATGAACAGTAAATTTTATTATGTACTCGTATTAGTTTTGCCACTTATTTTATCAGGTTGTAACAATTTAGGTGCAGCCTGGAATATGGGTTGGTAATTAATATAATAAGTTTTTTAGAATCTTGCTAATAATGAAGTCCAGGGCTTGAATTGTATTAACTTTTAAAAATATAACTGTTATTTTTTTTTACTAATATAGTGCAACCTTGTTTCTGTGATCTTGATATTGGGATAACACCTCTGTAAAATTTGTAGATTAATACCTTAATTGATTAAGAAAAAAGATTGTTTTTAAAAAAAAGACCATGGTCTCTAATGAAATTTTTAGTGATTGTTGAAGATAATCTTATAAGCTTCGTGTCTTCTTCTAGATATTTAAAGTTAAAATTATCAAATTTTTTTTTCCAATAAGCTTCATCTTGAGTATTAACATGGTGGTACCCACCTTTTCCTTTTGGCGCAAATGTGCAAAACACATATTTACATTTTTTAAAAGTATCAAAATAATTATCTGCATACAATGAATCTACATGTTCTAAAAATTCAACACACCAACATAAGTCAAAAGTTAATTCAGTATTAAAATAACCTTTAGTATAATCATGCAAATAAAAATCATCTTCTATATCTCTAATAATTGAATTATCTCCATCTATACCAATAGATTTTATTCCAAGATCTTTGGCGTATTTAACCATACCGCCCGGACCACAACCAACATCTACCATTGACTTGATATCAATTAATTCATTTATTTTTTTAAATGAACCTTCATCAACCCATGTTTTATTTCCATGTCCAGATAAATGATGTCCTAGCCTTTTTGGCTTGTAAAAATCAAAATCTATTAATTCAAGTTTATTAATTATAAGGTCAAACATAATAGCTGTATCAGAAAAATTTTTATTTATCTCGTTATACAAATAATCTATGAATGATTGATTTCTTTTTTCAGTAGTCTGAAAAAATATTTTTTTTATATAATTTTCTTTTACTTTTATTTTTTTCCCATATTTGTCTAAAAAAGCCACTTCATTTATTTCAAAGTTATTTTTAATATTGATAAAATTAAAAAAAATCGGATTAAAATTAATAAAACTATAATTTATAAAGCCTGAAAAAGGTAGAATATTAATAAATCTTGTCTCAAAAACTGAAATTCTTATAATCTGGTTGAAGAATTTTAATTGATTTATAAATACACTTGAAAAGAAAATATTAATTATTATTTCAAAACTATCTTTTAGTTCTAAAAAATCTTCAACTTGCTCAACAACTATTATCTTTTTATTATTTGAGATTTTACTCAAATTATCTTTTATCGATATATTTTCAATTGTAGCATTAAATGAATAATAAGGGTCATTAAGGATGAGAACTTTTTTTCCATCTGATGAATTTATATATTTTTCAATATTTTTATAAAAATCAATATACATCTAATATAAATTTAAATTTATTTTAATGCCATTCATAAAACCAATTATTATATAAATTTTGTTTTTTTAATTCCAAAATAATAAAATTATATTCTTTGGTAAAATATTTATTTTTATGTTCACCATTAATTTTTTTTCCATCAGGATTACCATGCATCTCACAAAGCACCTTTTTAATTTTGTTTCTATTATTAATTAATTCAGGTAAAATCTTATATTCAGACCCTTCAATATCAATCTTTATTAAATCAATTA
>CACBMH010000012.1 GCA_902539825.1 uncultured Alphaproteobacteria bacterium | reverse complement strand
TATTTGATATAATTTTTTTTACTTCACTTGTCGTTCCAACTGGTACGGTGGATTTAGTTACAACTAAACAATATTTTTTTATACTTTCTGAAATTTCATCTGCAACTTGCCATACAAAACTTAAATCAGCTTCATCTTCTAGTCTTCTTGTAGGAGTTCCAACAGTTATAAAAAAAATATCTGTGTTTTCTGGATTATTTTTTATGCTTGAAGCAAAAGATAATAATTTTGTTTTATTAATATGCTTATCTAAAAGCTTATCCATACCAGGTTCAAAAAATGGGCACGTACCTGATTTGAGTTTTTCAAGACGCTCTGTATCTTTATCGATACATGTTACAGAATATCCAAATTCAGCAAAGCAAACTCCTGTCACCAAACCAACGTAACCGGTACCAACGATTGTAAGATTCATCATATTGCAGAATTTATTAAAATTTCTGTCTCAATAACCTAAATATTTATCATTTGTTATAAAATAAATACGAGTTTTTTACTGGAAAAAACGTAATTTTTTATTATTTATATCCTAATTATGTCAGAAACTAAAAAAGTTCAAACAGGGATAAATAATATTTCCGAGGAATGGTTTAGAGCTAAAATAGATAGAAAAACTCTAAAAAAACTTTCTAAAAGATCAGATTTTGAGGGCTGGAAACATATAATTATTTATTCACTTTCATTAGGATCTCTAGGCTTATTATCGATATATACATGGCATAGCTTATGGTTTTTACCTGTGTACCTTGCCTATTGTACGATGTGGGGTGGAGCTGATGCTATTTGGCATGAGTGTGGTCATGGAACTGCTTTCAGAAATAGAAGATTAAATAAATTCTTCTATAACATTGCTAGTTTTATGAATAATTTTGAACCTGTTAGATGGAAGTGGAGTCACTCTCTTCATCATAGCTATACTGCTTCAGTTGATCCTCATGACTACGAAGTAGACGGAAGTATTTTTTCTAAGCACACTCTTTTCAGTTTTTTGATAAATTTTATTCCTGGAATTGGTTTTTTTACAATTCATAAATCTCTTTATGTAGAAATTATTAAACATGCTTTAGGCATTAGGACTAACGTGATGGAAGATTGCATTCCAGAAGATAAAATTAATGATTGTATAAATAGCTCTAGAATTTTTGTTCTTCTATGGATTTCAATAATAGCTGTCTCAATTTACTTTTCTACCTTTTTGCCAATATTTTTATTTTTAATACCAAAGTTCTTTGGAATTAATGGTATCTGGGGTGTAACACAACATATGGGTCTAAAAGAAAGCGCCAAAGATCACCGACTATCAACAAGATCAGTTAGACTTAATCCGATTTTTAGTTTTATTTATTGGAAAATGGAATACCATATTGAACATCATATGTTTCCTATGATACCTTCATACAATCTTCCTAAATTATATGAAGTAATAAAGGATCAAATGCCAGAACCTCAAACCCTATACCAAGCTTATAAAGAAATTTTACCTGCGGTAATTAAAAAATCTAAAAATCCAGACTATTTTATTCCTGTTCAAGTTCCGAATAATTAAACTATACTTGACACATCTTTAGCTTTAGTTTTATCTATATCTTTATATGGAGTTAAGAAATTTTATTGATGGTAAATTCATTGATTCACTCTCAAAGAAAAATATTCCTGTATTAAATCCGGCTAATCAAAAAATTGTTGGTAATATTGATGAAGCTTTGGATGAAGAAATAGATTTAGCTTTCAAAGCTGCAAAAAGAGCATTCGACAAAAGAATTTTAGTAGACATGGATGCAAAAGATAAATCGAATATGATGAGAGCTATTGCTCAAAAATTAAGAGAGCGCAAAGAAGAAGGAGGCAAACTCCTTAGCCAAGAAAATGGCAAAACGATTAAACAATGTATTGATGAATTTAAAGGTGCTGCGGATACTTTTGATTTTTATGCTGGGCTAACAGATAAAATAGAAAATAAACTTATACCTTCTGGACATGATACTTTAAATTATGTTGTCCTTGAGCCTTTTGGTGTAGCTCTTCAAATTGTTCCGTGGAACTATCCTGTTTCTATTTTTTCAGGTATGGTTGCACAAAACTGGATTGTTGGAAATACAATAGTTATCAAACCTCCTGAATTGTGTCCCATATCATCTAATTTTTATGGTCAAATTTTTAAAGATGTAGGTGTGCCAGATGGAATTATAAATATTGTTCATGGTTATGGTGAAACAACTGGAAGAAAACTGGTTCAACATCCTGGAAGTGATTATATTGTTTTTACAGGATCGCCTGAAGTTGCATCTGAAATTCTAAAAGAAACAGCAGATAGAATTATTCCTACTCATTTTGAATTAGGCGGAAAGTCTGCAGCTATAATCTATCCTGATGCCGATATTGATAAAGCTGTTGATAGTACAGTTAAAGGAATTTTTAAACCTAATGCTGGTCAAATATGTGTTGCAATGTCTAGGGTAATTGTTCATCCAAAAATAAAAGATGAATATATGACAAAGTTAGTTGCCAAAACGCAAAAACTAAAAATAGGTGCGGGAGATGAAGATGGAACTGAAGTGACACCTTTAATTTCAACTGATCAAATGCAAAGGGTATCAAATTATGTAAAATCTGGTGTACAATCAGGTGCTACTTTAACAATAGGTGGTGATAAAGCTGATAGAGATGAAGGCAATTTTTACCAACCAACTATTTTTGATAATGTTAAAGTTGATGCAACAATAGCTCAAGAAGAAATATTTGGCCCTGTAACATCAATATTTGATTTTGAAGATGAAGAAGAAGCAATAAGTATAGCAAATTCAACGAAGTATGGTCTAGCTTCTGGTGTATTTACTGCGGATGATCAAAAAGCAAAATGGACTGCTGATAGAATTCAGGCCGGAATTATTTGGCAAAACGATTGGTTTGTTGATGGAAATAATCTTCCAGGTGGTGGTTACAAGAGATCAGGTTATGGAAGAGATGGTGGCGTAGATGGGGTGTATAGTCACGGACAGACCAAAAGGATTAGTAAAAGACTCTACTAGGTTGACATTACTAATTTAATTTTTTAAGTTCACTTACATTATATTTATTCAAGGGAGGAATAATGAAAATATTAAAAATTTTATTATCAACACTCTTCGTTTTTTCTTTCAGTAGTTCAGTTTATGCTATTGATAAAAACTTAGGTGATGGATGGTGTAGTGATGTAAGAATTCACTTCTTTGCTGGTGGAGCTGAAGGTGATGGTTTCGCAGGAATAGTTCAAACTGGTGCAGAAAATGCTATCAGAGATACTGGTGCTGATGCAGAAATTCTTTATTCAGAATGGCAGTCAGACAGAATGATTCAACAACTAAGAGAAGCAATTGGTGCTGGCGTTGATGGTATCGGTATGATGGGTCACCCTGGTGATGATGCAATTATGCCTCTAGCTAAAATGGCTAGTGAAGCTGGTATCTTAATGATGTATCAAAACGTTGATGTTCCTGCAGTAAGAGCTGCTTATGGAGGTGGATACGTTGGTGCAAATCTTGCAACTCAAGGTAAAGAATTAGCAAGAGAAGCAATTAGAAGATTTGATCTTAAAGCTGGTGATACAGCTATTGTAATGGTTCCAATTGGAGATTATTCAAGAGCACAAAGAGAAGACGGTGCTAGAATAATTTTTGAAGAACATGGAATGAACGTTGTAGTTTTAGATGGTACTCCAGAACAAGCAACTGATCCAAATCTTGCAATCCCTGTATTTTCAGCTGCACTAGCTGCAAATCCTGATACAAAAATTATTGTACATGATGGTGGTCAGAAACTAGGAAATGCAGAAGCATATGCTAAAGCTGCTGGATATGGTCCAGGAGAATTATTGCAAATTGGCTTTGATACTAGTCCGCAAATCATGACGGCTTTTGAAAATGGTTATGTTCATTTAACTTCTGATCAGCAACCATTCTTACAAGGCTACCTACCTGTACTTGCTTTATGTCAAATGAAAGTTCTTGGAACTGGAGCATTAAATCAAGATACTGGTGCAGGATTTGTACATACTGAGAATTACAAATCAGTTATGGAACTTGCTAACGCAGGTTTAAGATAAATATATCAAACAGAGCTGATCTACTGTAAGTAGATCAGCTACATATATGAGTGCAATAATAGAACTTAAAAATGTTTCCAAAAGTTTTGGCGGAATCACAGCTTTAAAAAAAGCATCAATAAAAGTTGATGTTGGAGAAGTTGTTGGACTTATTGGAGATAATGGAGCTGGTAAATCTACCTTAATTAAAACGTTAGTTGGTGTTCATGCTCCCGATGATGGTCAAATTATAATTAGAGGAAATGAAGTTAAAAATTGGAATGCCTCAAAAGCTAGAGAGGCTGGAATAGAAACTGTTTTTCAAGACAGAGCTTTATGTCCACAGCAATCGATAGTGTGGAATATTTTTATGGGAAAAGAATTAAAACATAGATTTGGTTTTATAAGAGAAAAAGAACAAGTAAGAGAAGCAAACAAATTAATTAGAGAAATTGGTTTTACTTCTAAACTGATTGATGCTGAATCACCTGTTGGTAATTTATCGGGTGGTGAAAGACAAGGAGTAGCAATAGCACGAGCAATTTATAATAATGCAGAGTTAATTGTATTGGATGAGCCAACAACAGCCCTTTCACTCATTGAAACTCAAAAAGTTTTTGATTTCGTAGATAATGTTAAAAAATCTGGAAGATCAGTTTTATTTATTGGTCATAATATTTATCATGTCTATGATATATCAGATAGATTTATTGTTTTAGACAGAGGTGAAGTTGTTCATCAGTTAAATAAAAATGAAATTGAAGGTCCCGAAGCACTAATGAAAGTTATGAAAGATGCAGTGAGTAAACATTAATGAGTAGCAAAGAAAATACATTTAAAAATTTAATTGGAAAAAATGGAAGAGCATTAGGAAGCTTAGGTTACTTTATAATTTTAATGTTGGTTTTCCTAATTGGTGCTCCAGAAGTAATGATGAGACCAAATTTACATCAATCTGTTTTTGTAATGCTTCCAGTAATTATGTTTATGGTTATCCCTCTTGTTTTTTTAGTTACTGCAGGAGAAATAGACTTGTCCTTTGCCTCTACTTTTGGATTGTCAGCATACATTTTTGCTCTTTTATTAAAAGCAGGACTTGATCCATTATTATGTATTCTTATAGGAATACTCTCTGGTGCAGTAGTTGGAATACTTATGGGATGTTTAGTTGTTTACGGACGCCTTTCATCCTTGGTTGCTTCTCTTGGAGCATTATTTTTTATAAGAGGATTTTTGTTTGTAGCTAGTGATAGTAAATCAATTTCTTTTATGGAAATTTCTGATCACTGGATCTACGATGTGTTAGTTGGGAAACTTTTTGGGGTTCCAATGCAAGTTTACTGGGCTGCGTTGTTTACAATTTTTTCCTATTATCTTTACAGGAAGCATGTGTTTGGAATCCATATTCATCATGTTGGAGATAATCCAGACTCAGCTGCACAAATGGGAATTAATGTTAACTGGGTAAGAATCAGTGCGTTTATGTATGTTGGTTTAGGTGCGGCACTTGCAGGAATTTTTTCCTGTTTAATTAATTTTACCTGGTGGCCAACACAAGGATTTGGCTACTTATTACTTGCTCTAGCTGCTGTCTTTATTGGTGGAACTCCCACATGGGGAGGTGTAGGAACGATTGTAGGAGCTGTGTTTGGTGTTGGTGTTATTGCATATATGGAAGTTGGAGTTGTGGCGATGGGAATGAGTGGGGTATGGAGACAATTCTTTAATGGGTTGATTATTATACTCGCAATTCTTGGTCACAGATTCCACGGAGGGAGAGTAAGGTAGCAATGGTAAACGTAGTTATATGGAATGAATTTGTTCATGAACAAGAGGATGAACATGTAAAATCAATTTACCCAAAAGGAATTCACGGTTGTATTAAAGAATTTTTATCTGATGATAAAAGTCTAAATATTAAAACTGCAACATTAGAAGAAGAGGATCATGGCTTAAGTGAAGAATTATTAGATAAAACGGATGTGTTAATTTGGTGGGGTCATAAAGCGCATAAGTTGGTTGAAGATAAAATTGTCGATAGAGTTCAGCAAAGAGTTTTAGAAGGAATGGGTCTTCTAGTTTTACATTCAGGACATCATTCTAAAATTTTCAAACGAATGATGGGTACAACTGCAAATATAAGATGGGCTGAAAGAGGTGAAATGGAAAGAGTTTGGGTTTGTAACCCAGGTCATCCTATTGCAGAGGGCCTAGGAGAATATTTTGAAATTGAGATGACCGAAATGTATGGAGAGCCTTTTCAGGTCCCTGCCCCAGATGAAACAGTTTTTGTGAGTTGGTTTGAAGGCGGAGAGGTATTTAGATCTGGCCTTTGTTACAAAAGAGGAAATGGAAAAATATTTTATTTCAGACCAGGACATGAATCTTATCCTGTTTATTATAATAAAGATGTTCAAAGAGTAATTAAAAATTCTATTCATTGGGTTTGTCCTGAAAAAACATCTGGTTTGTGGATAGACAGAATAGCAAAAGGTATTGATAACATGGAAAGAAAAGATCCTGTTCAACCAATTGAAGTAAAAGGCTATCAAGTAGATCATAATTATAAAAAATGATTAAATTAGCAATTGTTGGTACTGGAGGGATGGCCAATGCCCATGCTGCAGCATTCAAAAATATTAAAGATGTAGAAATAGTTGCAGTTTGTGATGTCATTGAAGAAAGAGTCTTAAATTTTGCTAAAGAATATAATATTGATAAAACGTTCACATCTTTTGATGAAATGCTTGATAAGTGTGAACTTGATGCAATAAGCAATGTAACCCCTGATTCATTTCACAAAGAAATTGCGTTAAAATCTTTAAATAAAAATAAGCACATTTTTTCTGAAAAACCTTTAGCTGAAAACTATCCAGATGCAGAGGAAATGTACAAAGCTTCAGCAAATACAAACTGTATTAATATGGTTAATCTGAGTTACAGAAATTCCTCTGGGTGGCAAAACTTAAGTAAAGTTTTGCATAATAATGAATTAGGTAAAGTTAGACATGTTGATGCTAGTTATTATCAATCTTGGTTAACATGTAAGTATTGGGGTGATTGGAAAGAGGAACAAAAATGGTTATGGAGATTATCAGAAAAGCATGGCAGTAAAGGAGTTCTTGGTGATCTTGGTGTTCATATATTTGATTTTGCATCGTATCCAGTTGGTAATATTAAAAAAATAAATTGTCGACTTAAAACCTTTAAAGATAAAGGAGAGAAAATTGATGAATACGTTTTAGATGCTAATGACTCTTTTATCTCAATGGTAGAATTTGATAATGGTGCAATAGGAACAATAAATTCAACTAGATTTGCAACAGGTAATGTTAATAGACTAGAATTAAACATATATTGTGACAAAGGTGCAGTAGCTATGAAATTTGATGATCCTATAACTCAGGGAAATTACTACTCAATTTGCACTGATATAAATGCCACCTCTCCTAATGATGAAAAAAGTTTGGATTGGGAAATTATAAAAACTGACCCTACTCCCTCTAACTATGAAAGATTTATAACATCAATTATTTCTGGTAAAAATGATCAACCTGATTTCAAAAGAGGTGCTGATATTCAAAAAATTTTAGATAGTTGTTTTTTAAGTTCAGAAAAAAATGAATGGATAGATCTAAGTTAAATACTATCCTTTAATTCCTCCTGCAGTTAAGCCTCCAGTTAAGTATCTTTCAGCCCATAAAAAAACTGCAATTACAGGTACGGTTGCAATAACTGAACCAGCCATCAAATGCTGTCTTGGTACCTCTGTTCCATCTAGTTGTTCTAAACCTCTTGGGAGTGTAAATATAGCTGGAGTATCTAAAAACATATATGCAAACAAATATTCATTCCACGCTACCATAAAAATAAATAGAGAAACTGAAGCTATTGCTGGAAGTGATAGAGGTAAAGTAATTTTTAATATAACCCCAGTTCTTGATAACCCATCAACTAAACCAGCTTCTTCCAGTTCTTGTGGTATTGTTTGAAAATATCCCTGTAACATATAAATTGCTACGGGAATAGTAACTGCAGGATAAACAATTATAAGTCCAAATAAAGAATCTCTTAAATTTATAAATGTAAAAAATGAATACAAAGGAATTAACAAAGTAATCATCGGGATTAAATAAATTAATAATATTGAGTTAATCATTAATAATTTTCCTGGAAAATTAAATCTCGCAACTGCATAAGCACCAGGTATTGCAAAAATTAAAGCAATAAAAATTGAAGACAAAGAAACTATTAATGAATTAAGTAAGTAATAACCAAATCCCCAATCAGTAAATAGTTCAATATAACTTCTAAACATATTTAATCCTCGTGTAATATCTATTGATAGATCAAGAGGATTAAGAATTAGTAATTGATGAGTTTTTAAACTCATCAAAATCATTACATAAAATGGAAATAACACAATTGTTAAGAAGAAAGTAAAACCAAAACCTTTTAAAACCCTAAGAAATAAAATTTCTAAAAATAATCTATTAAAAGACATTTTATTGATTCCAGATAGACAAATAATATTGCCAATTAATATTATAAATGATTGGATTAATAAAAATAATATCTGCAAAAAACTATTTTCATTTATATTTAAACCATAAGGAGAAAGGCCTGTAAAAATTAAGATCAATATAAAAGTTAAAATAAATAAACTAATATAAATTTGTAGGCTTTTTCTATCATAAAAAACAATCAATAATGTGATTATTGAAGATGAAATAATGTAAGAAAAATAATTAAATTGAATTGTACTCCCAATAAGAAGAATAAAAAATACTCCTAAAACAATATTACTGATTAACCCCCAAAATGAACTAATTATAAAAGAAATTAAAATTTTTTGACTATTACTCATTTTTATTCTTTCGGTGAAAATCTTATTATAAATATTGCAGCAAAAACTAATATTAAGAAAACTAATACTGCATTTGCCGCTCCAGTTCCTAAATTACCAATATTAAAACCTGTTTCATAAACATCTACAGTTAAAGTTTTAGTTCCAGCGGCACCACCAGTTAATAAAAAAATGTCATCGAATTTATTAAATGTCCAAATAAATCTAAGAAGAAACAAAACAAATAAAACACCAAGAATTAATGGCCATGTAATACTTCTAAATTTTTGTAAAGGTGTAGCGCCATCAATTTCAGCAGCTTCAAAAAGTTCTTTAGGAACAGATTGTAATCTTGCTAAGATAAAAATCATCGCTAAAGGAAAATATCTCCAAGACTCAAATAAAATAACAAATGATAAAGCAACTGGGAAACTAAATTCAAAACCTAAGAAATTAATTGTCATATCTCTTACTTGCAAGAAACTAATAGGTTCATTTAAAATTTGTAATTGCGTAAGAATTCCATTGATTGTTCCAAAAAAAGGATCGGTTAAAATTTTCCAAGTGATAGTAACGGCAATAATTGGTGCAATATATGGAAATAAAAAAATTCCACGTATCATGCCTCTACCAATAAAGGTGGTCATCAGTAGTTGTGCTGCTAAAATACCAAGTGTTAAAGATCCAATTGCAGAAAATAAAGAATACGCAAAACTTATTCTAATTGTTTTCCAAAAGTTTGGAGAAGTAAATATTTCTTCAAAATTTTTTAATTTTAATTCAAAGTTTAATAATCTATTTTCTGATTTACCTTTAACAATTGGTGAGGTGTCTTTTGGATTTTCCTGATTAATAAAATAATCATTCTCTGCGATTGTTTCAAATTTTAGTTTCTTTTTTTCTTTTGGTTTAAAATCACCTAATTGACAGTTTATTAAGTTATCTGAGATAGAACAGTTATCAGGTAATTCTTTAATTAATAAACCTTTTGGTAAAATGTCCTTGAAGTTTACATTTTTTATATTTGAACTTTTTGAAAAATTATTAAACCGATACTCTACTTTAGAAATATCTCCTTTTGTTTTTGGTTTTTTTTGAAATTTTTCAGTTACTTTTATTTCAGCTATTCTTAAGTCAGATACGGTAACATCCTTAAAGCTTATCCAAAAATTGGCAATTAGTGGAAATAAAACAATGGCCATTACAATGGCCACAGTTGGGACAAGCATTGTATAAGCTTGTACTACTCCTTGTTTTTCAATGGGCCCCATTCTTTTTTTATAAGAACTGGAGCCCATTAAGATTAATTAATATAAATTACAGTTTTGCTGCTTCTGAATTTAGCATATCAACAGTATCTTCCGCAGAACGATCGCCGTTGATATATTCCATCATCAGCCTATTCATTAATCCACTATTTACTAACTTAGCTGCAACAGGAAGTTGGCCTTCTTTAGCACCCCATCTTGTACCAACAGCTAATCCATTAATAAGGGATTCAATAATTTCTTCTGAATAGATTTGGTTTATTGGAATTTTTCTATCTACTCCAATTGGCAAATTACCCCATTCTTCAATAAAGATTTTTGAGCCAGCATTTGGTCCTGGTCTAATAGGGAAACTACCTTCAGGAGCCATTCCTAACCAAGTAACATACTCTTCGTTCATAACATATTCAATAAATGCTGCTGCTTCATCAGTATTTGCATCAACAGTTACACCAAAGTTGTGAACTTCAACCCATGTTCCACCATCTGGATTTGAAGGACCAGCCATACCTACTATAACATTAGTATCTTGTGCTAATGCTAAAGATTGTGGATTGTCATCTACCATAATTGGAACATTGTCTCTTGTACCTGCAATATCATCTAAAAGATAAGAAGCCCAAAAAGTTAATGGAACAACATCACTTGCGTAAAAGTCTCTACCATTTTGCCAGTGATGAATACCCTCAGGTGACATTTCAACTAAAGCTTTATAAGTTTCTAACATTTCGATAGTTTTTTTCTTATCAAAGTTAATTGATCCATCTTCTTTTACTGGGTGTAATCCATTAGCAATAGCAAAAGTTTCCATCCATTGACTCATAAAACCAGCTGCAACATCAGTAGGAACAATTGCCCCATAACGATTTGGCGGATTATGAAGAGCTTTAGCACCAGCTAAAATATTTGCATAATTAGTTGGTGTAGCTAAACCATTATCATTGTAATAGCTCATACGATAGTAAGTAGCATTTGGCCATGCACCTGAAGGTACAGAAGCATATACTCCTGGCTCAACCTCTGACATAGCTAATACACCTTTTGCACTATATGTATCGATCCCTAATGAATTAACAATTTCTGTTGCAGCATCTGAATCGAATACTCCTTCATCATAAGCCCAAGCACAAAAATTAACGCATGCAGCGTTAAAAATTACGTCAGGTAAACTGTTAGCAGCAAAAGCAGCAGACGCCTTTTCAATTAATTCGTCTTCTTCCTGAGGAACTAGTTTAACTTCAATTCCAGTTTTTGCTGTAAATCTTGCAATTAACTCTTCTTGAATTTGCATTCTTCCTGGTTGTGTTTCAGTAGTCCATAATGTCATACTGAAAACTGAATTAGAAAATAACAAAATAGAAGAAATAAAAGTAAATAGTATTTTTTTCATACTTAACCCTCCTAAAATAATGAAAATTAATCACAAAAAATACTAAATTAAAATACTATTTTTTAAGGATATTTAATTTTTTAACTGAGTATTTTAGCCTTTTTTTTTAATTTTTTAAGCTCACTATTATTTATTTTAACAATATTTCCAGATGAGACAAATTTATTAGTTTTAGCCATTTTATTAAATTTATGCACAGCATTAACTTTTTCTCTATAAATCTTGTCTCTTAATTTATAAATTTTAGCTAAACTAAAAGCGTGTCTTGGTATTTCTTTATTCTCACCACAAATGTCATCCATAAATAAATAATTTACATCACCATAGTTTCCTGATCCTAAAGATACTGTAATTAAATTCACATTTTCAGAAATAAATTTTAATGTTTGATCTGCTATCACCTCTGCTTCAACAGCAAATGCCCCAGCACTTTCCATAGTTTTAAATTCTTCAAATAATTTTAAAGCCTCCGATGCAGTTTTTCCTACTCCTCTTAGTCCACCAATCCAAATTGATTTTCTTGGCACCAAGCCTAAATGCGCCATTACTGGAATGGACTCTTTTGCTAAATATTCAACTATTCTTGGTGATCTTGCCGTATAGATTGCATCAGCACCGTTATTTAAAGCTTCTAAAGATACCTTAAGAATTTCATCATTTGTTTTATATTCAGTGAATGGTATGGCGACCGTAATAAAATTATTTTTCGCAACTGATCTCACTTTTTTAATCGAAGCAAGACCTGTAATTAATAAATCAACTTTAGCATCAAGAGCAATATTTGCCTCCTCTTCATTTTTTACATTTATTTGGGAAAGTTTTTTTTTACCTTTATTATCAAAAAGATCTTTGATGGTATAATTTCTATAACTAAGATTTCCTGCAAAGTTATAAATTTTTTTCATATTTACATCAAATATGCTCTTCCTCTTTGAATACCATTGAAAGGATCAATAATATTTTCAGAAGAGTATTGAGATAAATATGCTTTGCGATTTTTTTTTGTAATATTGGCACTAGATGAATGAGGTGTTAAGCTTGAAAAGATTATTAATGTTCCTGCACTAACACAAAGCTGAATTGCATTTTTTTCATTAACTTTTATTCCTAAATCTTTTGATTTATTTTGCCATTTATGTGATTTTGCATTTTTTGTTGTTTTTAAATTTGTAGGAATAATACTCAAAGCTCCATTTTTTTCATTTGTATCGGTTAGAGCAAGCCAAACAGATATATAAGGTTTATGTCTGAAATGAATATAACCTGAATCTTGGTGCCAACTAAATGAGCTTGGTGTATTTGGATTCTTATTTACCAGTTGTTCATTAAATAAAAAAATTTTTTTTCCTAAAAGCTTTGAGACGATATTTTTTATAAACTTTCCCTTTGCGTATGCATTTATGTGTGGATAATATTCACACTGGTTACCAAAAAATATCTTTCCATTTTTACTAATATCACCATGCTTTTTTCTTTCATTATTATTTGATTGTTTTCTATTAACACCTTTTTTAAAATCATTTATCATTTGATCTGCATTTTTATTAAGTTTAATTAAAGTCGACTTAGGAACAATGTTTGGTAAAACGAGATATCCATTTAGTTCAAAATGTGTTTTATCTATTTTCATCATGTTATTTAAATATCGTATCTAAAAAGACAAAAAAATCAATAAATTTGGAAAATTGATTTTAGATCTAGAAATTTTATTTTTCATTTAATTTCTTCATTGTGACAAAAAATAGCTAATTTTGTATTAAAATATTCCTAGATTAATAGTATAAGAAGATATGGTAGAAAAGTTTGATAATGTAAATGATAAATGGTTTAGGGCTGAAATAAGTAAAAAGGATTTAAAACAATTATCAAAAAAGAGTGATCTTAAGGGATTACAGCACGTTACTTTATATTTCATATTACTATTTTTCTTTGGATACATGTCTATCGCAACTTGGGGTACATGGTGGACGGTTCTATGGTTATGGTTGTATGGAGTTTTATTCTATGCAAGTAATCCGATCTGGCACGAATGTGGCCATAGAACAGCTTTCAAATCAAAATATTTAAATGAAATTTTTTATCAAATAGGTTCTTTTATGACTGATTTTGAGCCTACAAGATGGACATGGAGTCATTTCAGACATCATAGTAACACTGCTTCAGTAGAAGACCCTCATGATTACGAAGCTGCATTATTCCATCAATATCCAACCTTGCAAAGTTTTCTGTTTAGTTTTGTACCATTTGCTGAGTTAATAAAATTTAAAAACTCATGGAAATTTGAAACAATTAAACATGCTATGGGACTTACAACCCCAGTTATGAGAGATTGCATACCTCAAAATGAAATTTGGAAATGTAGACTTATATCAAGGATTCACGTTGCAATATGGATAACATCTTTTGTAATATCTCTATATTTAATGAATCCACTTCCTGTTTTATTAATTTTCTTTCCAAGATACTGGGGAAATATAATTGAACTTTTCAATCAAACACAGCATATTGGTCTTCCAGAAGAAGTAAAAGATCATAGATACACAACAAGATCAGTACGCTTTAATCCGATCTTTAGTTTTTTATATTGGCACATGGAATATCATGTTGAACATCATATGTTTCCCTCTGTACCATCATATAACTTACCAAAACTAAGTAATTTGATTAAAAATCAATTGCCTAAAGCTAATTCAAGTCTCTTTGATGCTTATAAAGAAATAATTCCTGCCATAATTAAACAGCATAAAGATAATAATTATTTTATTCAAAAAGAAGTTCCAAATACATAATTTTTTTTTACTTTTTTATTTATTCATTTTTTTTTTGAGTTTATAAAAAATGATGTCATTGAAAGTTGGTATAATTGGTGTTGGAGTAAGAGGCACAAGCCTTTCTTTTCTTATTAATAAGTATTTCAAAAAACAATTAAAGATAGTCGCTTTGTGTGATTTAATTGAAGAAAAATGCAACAAAGTAAAAAAAGAAATTAATGACAATAAAATAAATATTTTTAAAAATGCAAAGAGTCTAGTTAATAATGAAAAATTAGATGGTTTAATAATTACTTCTCATACAGACCAACATTATAAACACGCAAAACTTGCAGCAGAAAAAAAAATTAAATCTATTTTAGATAAGCCAATATCTGTAAGTTTAAAACATGCTAAAGAAATAGTGGAGCTTGAAAAAAGAAACAAATTTCAATTTTTAATGTCATTTACTAGAAGATATGAAGCTTCATGGATTAAAGCTTGGGATTTAATATATAATAAAAAATTAATTGGAGATGTGTATCTAGTTAAACTTAATTCTATAGTTCCCTATACAAGATATTTTCAGACTTGGCACAGATACAATAAGTACTCAGGTGGTGGCATAAATGATAAATGCTCTCATCATGTTGATGTTTTAAGATGGTTTGCAAATTCAGAAGTTGTATCTCTTTCAAGTTTTGGAAGCAGGCATTCACATTTTACCTCAAAAAAAAATAAAAATATTAGATGTAAAGATTGTGATGAAAAATGTAGCTATCGAAGATATGAAGGATTAGGTGATTCTAGAGAAAATTTAAGAAAATTTAAAAATAATTATTCATCATTAAATGATGAAAGACAAATAGACGATCATTGTGTGTGGGCTGAGGGAAGTGATATTCTTTCTCATTTTTCTTGTAATATTAATTTTGAAAATGAGGTTATTGGAAATATAAATTTTTCCTGTTTTGGTCCAGCCTCTGAAGATCAAGAAACACTTGAGGTTGTAGGTATAAAAGGCAAATTAAAACTTATCAGATCTACAGGTATAATTGAGATAACATATGATAAGGGAAAAAAATTTAAACGTATTGATGCAAAAGATAATTATCATCAAACGTCACATTTTGGTGCAGATATAAGATTACTGAAAAGTTATATAAACTATTTAAAGAAAGGGAAATCAGAAGTTTCAGCTGAAAATGGAATCAAATCTTTAAAAATAATAGATATGATAAATAAATCGATAGCAAAAAAAGGAAAACTAATTGAAAACAAAATCTAAAAAGACTGAATTAATTCTTTTTGGTGATTTACATAATCATTGTAATATCTCTTATGCTCATGGTAGCTTAGAAAGGGCAATTGCATTTTCAAAATTATCCCTAGATTTTGTTTCAATTACAGGTCATGCTGGTTGGCCTGATATGAATACTAAAGATTCTTCAATAAAACATATTATTGATTTTCATAAAGTTGGTTTTAAAAAACTAAAAAAAAATTGGAAAAGAATTTTAGAAACGATCAAAAAAGAAAATGGGATTATTATGTATCCAGGATATGAAGTGCATTCAAATAAATATGGTGATCAAACAATTGTATTTAAGGATATAAAAAAACATGAACTGCTAGTTGATCAAATTGATATTTTAAAAAAGAAATTTAAAAAAAATAAAATAAAAAATTATATTTTTATGCCACATCACCTATCCTATAAACAAGGACAACGAGGAGTTAACTGGGACATTTTTGAAGAAGGTGTTTCACCAGTTGTTGAACTATATTCTATGCATGGCTGTTCTGAAAATGATCAAGCAGAATATCCTTTTTTGCATTCCATGGGACCTAGAAATTATAAAAATACAATTAAATATGCTTTAGAGAAAAAAATTAAACTAGGATTTATCGCTAATACTGATCATCATAGTGCTTCTCCGGGAAGTTACGGTCATGGCAGATTTGGTGTTTTAGTTAAATCTAAAAATAGAAACTCAATATTTAAATCAATAAATGAGAGAAGAACTTTTGCATTAACCGGAGATAAAATTATTCCACATATATATTTAAATAAAAAAAATATAGGTTCTGATGTTAAGACTCAAAAAAATAATTTACTAGATATAAATGTAGAAGGTAGATTTCCAATAGAATACATAGATATAATAAAAAATACAAATTTATTTAAAAGATTTAATTGTAAGGATCAAAAAAATATTAAAAATAAAAAAAACATATCAATTATAAATATAGATTTTGGTTGGGGGGAAAGAAATAAAGAATTTCTTTGGAAAGGAGAAATTCAATTTAAAAATATTGATATAATTACAATTGAAAATAAATTTAGAGGACCAGAAATTGTTTCTCCCTTAGATAAAAAAAGTAAGTATTCTTTTTTCATTCCTGAAGTAAAGAAATTTGAAAATAAAATCAAATTTAAATTTCTAACATCTGGAAATAGTAATAATTATACTAATGAAACATGCGGATTTACAATTTTAGCAAAATTAAAAAAAAATTCGCAAATAACAACCATAACCAATAATAAAAAATTTGATATTTTAACAAAAGATTTATCCAAAGGATCAGTTTCTTTTAATTTAGGAGAAATAGACACACCGGCAATTTTATTTAACAAAATTCCTAACTTCAAAGAATGGAATTTTCAAAAAAAAATTAAACTACCATTAAAAAAAGATGATAATGTTTATATAAAAATAAAGCAAAAAAATAATCAAATATGTTGGACCTCACCCTTTTTTATTAGATGAAAAACATAAATATAGTTTTAATACATACACATGATACTGGAAGATATATTTCTCCATATGGATACAACGCTAAAACAAACAATATTCAAAGAATAGCAAATAAGGGTAGTGTATATAGAAATTTTTTTACTGCTGCACCAACTTGTTCGCCAAGCAGAAGTTCGTTAATGACGGGTTTATATCCTCATCAAAATGGGATGTATGGTTTAGCTCATAGAGGTAGTAGATTACATGATTACAGTCTGCACTTGTCAAACTATTTAAAGAACAAAGATTTTGAAACAGCATTGTTTGGAATTCAGCACGAAATAGATAAAAAAAAAGTTAATGAACTTGGATATAATAAAACATTTTGCACAAATACAACTGACTCTATCAAAATCTCTTCAACTGCTTCAAGGTGGATTAAAAACTATAACACTAAAAGGCCATTTTTTATTTCAGTAGGATTTTTTGACACTCATAGGGAATATGTAAAAAAAATATCTGAAAATTTTAATCCTAATTGGGTTAGGCCGCCTGAACTTTTTTTAGATAATAAACAAATGAGAATGGATATGGCAAAATTTTATTCTTCTCTAGAGAAAATAGATAAAGGTATAGGAAAAATATATGATACTCTCAAAGAAAAGAAGAAGTTAAATAATACACTAATACTATTAACGACCGATCATGGTATTGCTTGGCCAGGAATGAAATGTAATTTAAATGATCATGGAACAGGTATATTTCTTATAGCATATCTTAAAAATGTATTTGAAGGTGGTGTTGTCTATGATGATTTAACTTCTAATATAGATATTTTTCCAACAATATGTAAAATTTTAAATATTAAAAAACCAAAATACTTAAACCCATACATCCTACCAAATAAAAAATATAAAACAAAAAAAAGAAAATATGTTTATTCTGAAGTTAATATTCATACATCAGTAGAGCCTTGTAGAAGTATAAGATCAAAAAGATTTAGATTATTAAAAAGATTAAATAATAGGAAAAAACTAAATCTCTCTAATATTGATGAAAGTGTATCCAAAAGTTTTTTATTAAAACATGGTTTGAAAAAAATGAGAAAAAATAAAGAAGAATTTTTTGATTTATTTCTAGATCCATTGGAAAGAAATCCAATTAAAAATTATAAAAAATTAAAAAGCTATAAAGAACTGAATAAAGATCTAAAAAAATTCATGGAAAACACAAATGATCCATTATTAAAAAAGAATTTTAAATGGCCTAGAGAAATTAAGTTGACACCAGAAAACGCAGAAAACCCAGAAATTATTATAAACTGTCAGGATTAAATAGTAAAATTTGTTAAATTTTTTATAATTATTTCTTGATTATTTTTTATTTCGAAATTACCGTTTTTTTATATTTGAAATATCAAATTAGGAGGAAAACATTATGAAAAATATAGTAATATCCTTATTTGCTTCGTTAGCTTTTCTTTTTTCATTAAACGCTTCTGCGATTGAATTAAACTTCGCTCAAGGTGGTGGTTCTCAAGGACAAATGACAATGGAGTTAACAGCTGAATGGGAAAAAAAGACAGGACATAAAGTTAATTTTTTAGAAATGCCTGCAAGTACTTCTGATCAATATGTACAATATAAAACTTGGCTATCAGCACAAAATAGTGATGTTGATATATACAAGGTTGATAATGTATGGGCTGGAGAGTTTGGTACACAGCTAATTGATCTAAAACCTTATTTAGATGAACAATTAGAAATAATGCCTAATGTTCTTTCAGCATATACTACAGCTAAAGGTGAAATAATTGGTTTACCTTATAGTGTAGGTATACCAATGTTATATTACAGAACTGATCTGTTAGAAAAATATAATAGAGATGTTCCTGAAACTTGGGATGAAATGACTGAAACAGCTCAATTTATTCAAGATAAAGAAAGAGCTGCTGGCAATGACAAAATGTGGGGCTTTGTATGGCAAGGTAATGCCTATGAAGGTCTAACATGTGATGCATTAGAGTGGGTTGCGAGTCATGGCGGTGGAATGATTGTTGAGAAAGATGGAACAATCTCTATTAACAATCCTAACGCTGCTGCAGCTTTAGATATGGCTGCTAAATGGGTAGGAACAATTTCTCCAGAAGGTGTTATTGGTTATAAAGAAGAAGATGCAAGAGGTATCTGGGACCAAGGTAATGCTGTTTTCATGAGAAATTGGCCTTATGCATGGAGCTTAAGTAACAAAGATGAGTCATCTGTAAAAGGTAAATTTGATGTTGTCCAACTGCCTAGAGGACCAAATGGTAAATCTACAAGTACTATGGGTGGCTGGGGTTATGCAGTATCAAAATATTCTGAAAAACAAGAAGTTGCTATTGATCTAGTTAAATTTCTATCAAATAGAGATGCGCAACATGCAACTATTGCAGAATATTCAATGCCTCCAGTATATATAGAGATTTATGACAATAAAGAGCATGCTGAAACGTATACTCTTTTACCTCTTTTAAAGGGTCCGTCTCAAGCTCTATTACCTAGACCATCAGCACAAACTTCAGGTAAATGGCCTCAAGTAACAGTAGCATTTTATACTGCTGCACATGAAGTTATTACTGGTAAAAAAGATGGTACAACAGCTGTTGCTGAGCTTGAAAAAGCTTTGAAAAAAATTAAAGGCAAAGGCTGGTAGTAATTATATATAAAAAATTAAGGGGATTTTATATCCCCTTTTTTTATGTTGAAGTATGAAATCAGTTAGTCAATTAAGAAAAAGAACAGCATTAATTTTTTTAATACCTGTAACAATAGTATTATTATCTTCAGCTTTATATCCATTAATTAGTACGCTTTATTTAAGCCTTACTGATGCAGAGTTAGAAAATTTTCTAGATCCAAATTATGTTGGCTTCATAAACTACTTAGAAAACTATGAGGGTATGTGGTACGGGGTTCTCGCAGACAGTTTATTTTGGAACTCTGTAAGAAACACTATAGTTTTCAGTGTTTTTTCAGTAAGTCTTGAAGTTATATTAGGAATTAGCTTTGCACTTATTATGCTAATTGAAAATAAATTAAAATGGTTTGTTAGAGCAGCAGTTTTAATACCGTGGGCAATACCAACAATTGTTAGTGCGAGAATGTTTGAATGGATGTTACAAGATCAGTTTGGTATCTTTAATTATATTCTTATTGGAATGGGCATTATTGAACAGGGTAAAGCTTGGACAACTGATCCCCAGACTTCTATGATTGTTATTATCATTATTGATGCATGGAAAACATCTCCATTTGTTGCAATTTTAGTTTATGCTGGACTAAAAGCACTTCCAAACGAAGTATTAGAAGCAGGAAAAGTTGACGGAACTAATGGAATTACGCAATTTTACTATATAATTTTTCCTTTAATACTTCCTGCTATTGCAGTTGCTATAGTATTTAGAGGATTGGATGCATTACGAGTATTTGATTTGATCTACTTAATTAATGCTGGAAGTAAAGATATTATGTCAATGACAGTATATGCAAGAAGAGAAATGTTTGAATATTCTCATTTTGGATTTGGTGCAGCCGCCTCTACTATGTTGACACTAATTATAGGCGTAATAGCAGTTATATTTATACAAAGAACAAGATTACATAAATTGGATGAAATGGAATAATGAATAAAGTTTACGATAAAATATTTAAATACAGTCTTCAAATGATAGTAATTATATTTTGTGTTTTTCCATTTTATTATTCTGTAATGACATCATTAGAGGGAAGTTCAGCAGTTTTTGAGCCAAATTTCTTCCCTACAGAAATAAATCCAAAAAATTATAATTATCTTTTATTTGAGCATAATTTCCCTCAGACAATTCTAAATTCATTATTTGTTGCAACTGTTACTGTTTCAATCTCAATTACAATTTCATATTTTGCTGCTTGGTCATTAAGTAGAGTAAATTTTAAAGGCAGAAGTATGTTTTTATTTGTAATACTAGCTATTTCAATGTTTCCACAAATAGCTGTTCTAACAGGCATGTATCAGCTATTTTTAAATTTTAAAGATTTCTATTTTAATATTTTTGATCTAAGGGTCAAGGGTGTGACTTCTCTGTTATGGTTATGTTTTACATATACTATGTTTAATATACCTTTTACAGTATGGGTATTAACTACTTTTATGAAAGGAGTCCCTAAGGAAATTGAAGAGGCAGCTATTGTAGATGGCGCATCTTCGTTTCTTATATTAAGAAAAATTTTTCTCCCAATTATGACCCCAGCGATCTTTACTACAGCAATTATGGCAATGATTGCAGTGTGGAATGAATTTCTTTTTGCCCTGACCTTTACCGCTACAAATAGTGATAGAACTATTACTGTAGGTATAGCTCTTATCAATGGAACTATAGAGTATGAGGTGCCATGGGGAAGTATTATGGCTGCTTCGGTTATAGTTACGGTTCCTTTGGTAATAATTACCCTTCTTTTACAAGGTAGAATTATGTCTGGATTAACAGCCGGTAGTATAAAAGGTTAAATTTTTTATAGATTTAAAATTTAATTTATTCTAAGATATATCAAGATTATAGTGATCTTAGCACTTGAAAAATCGCTCAAAGGAGGATGAAGTGGCAGATATAAATATAAATACTGTAAATAAATATTTTGGAGACGTCCATGTAATTAAGGATGTTTCTCTAGACATCAAAAGTCAATCGTTCACAGTTCTAGTTGGCCCAAGTGGTTGTGGTAAATCAACTATGTTAAGAATGATAGCAGGTCTTGAAGATATAAATTCAGGTACAATTTCAATTGATGGTCAAGTAGTTAATGATTTACCACCAAAGCAAAGAAATATTGCAATGGTTTTTCAATCTTATGCATTATACCCTCACATGACTGTTTTTGATAATATGGCTTTTGGTTTGAAATTAGAAAAAAGATCAAAAGATGAAATTAATGAAAGAGTTAATGAGGCAGCAAGAATTCTTCAAATAGAAGATTATCTTCAAAGAAAGCCAAAACAACTTTCAGGTGGTCAAAGGCAACGTGTTGCTATTGGAAGGGCAATTACAAGAAAGCCAAAAGTTTTCTTATTCGATGAACCACTTTCAAACCTAGATGCTGCATTGAGGGTTCAAATGAGAGTTGAATTAGCAAAACTTCATAATGAACTAGAAGCAACAATGATTTATGTTACACACGATCAGACAGAAGCTATGACACTTGCTGATGATATTGTTGTTCTTGATACAGGTATCGTTTCACAAAAAGGTTCCCCATTAGAACTTTATGATAAACCGAATAATATGTTCGTAGGTGGATTTATTGGATCACCAAAAATGAACTTTATTTCAAGTAAGATATTAAGCAAAAGTTCTGATGCTACTGAAGTTGATATTATGGGGATGTCAAAAATATCAGTCTCTAAAATGTCAGCATCCTCCTCAGAGGGTGATTCAGTAACTCTAGGTATTAGACCTGAACACTTAGTAGTAAATGGTGATTCAGATGGATCTTGGGAAAGTAAAGTATTTGTTGTCGAAAAACTAGGTGACGTTACTTATCTATACCTTGAAAAAGATGGAGAGCCATTAGTTGCTGAAACTGAAGGACATTCAGAAATTAAAGTTGGCGATACTGTAAAAGTTGGTTTTCCTGCTGGAAGATGCCAGTTATTTGACAGTTCAGGACAAGCATTTAAATAATAGAATCGTATTGATTATTGCCCCTAATATAAGGGGCAATACATCCCTTTTTTGAAAATTTTCAATAAATATCATAAATTTAAACTAAAATAAATATGGGCAGAGGGTTCATATTATTTCCTCCTATAAGAAGTATTCCTCTTATAAAACTTTTCTGCCCGCCAAATTTGAAAAGTTATTTAAGAGGGATACCAATTATAGTTTTTGTTTAGCAGTCCAAGAACTTTCCTTATTTATTGGAATATGTTTATTAAGAGTTAAAAGAACATTTTCAGCTAATTTTCTATAAGTCGTTAGTTTCCCTCCATAGATGTTTAATAATGGTGCCTGTGAACCATCCTCATTTAAGTCGAATATATAGTCTCTAGTAACTTTTGAAGCTTCTTTGAAATCTTCAATAAGTGGTCTAATTCCAGAATAAGAACTTACCACATCATCTCTCGATATTTGTTTAATGAAATATTTATTTACTGAATTTAATAAATAATCAATTTCACTTTCATCAATTTTTGGATTTTCTGGTGAAAAAACTTCTGTTTCGGTGGTGCCAATAAGAGAATATTCATCTTTATAAGGTATAACAAAAATTATTCTGTTATCTTCATTTTGTAAAGTGAAAGCTTTTTTCTGACTGTAAAGACTTTTAGTTATTATGTGACTACCCTTTACAAGTCGAATTGATTTATTTGAATTTAATTTAATAACATTACTTAAAACTTCATTTATCCAAGGTCCAGCAGCATTAATAAGAATTTTAGATTTAAGTATAGTATTATCATCTAAAGTTATATCCCAAATATTTTTATTTCGTTTTGCATCTATAACTTTTCTATTTTGAATAATAATAGCACCTTTTTTCTTCGCATCTTCAACATTTAACTGAACAAGTTTTTTATCGTCAACTTGTAAATCATAATATTGGAAACCAATTTTAAATTGATCTTTTAAAATGTTAGGAATTTCCTTTTTAATATTTATAGTTGAAGATTTTGGTATAGTCATTTTGCCGCCAATATTATCATATAAAAATAATCCTAATTTAATTAACCATTTAGGTCTTAAGGATTTTTGATATGGTATAATAAAAGGTAATGGTGTTGTTATATTACTGGCAATTTTTTTAATTACTTCTCTTTCCTTTAGAGATTCGCGTACAAGGCGAAATTCATAATTTTCAAGATACCTTAATCCGCCATGTATTAATTTTGTAGACCAAGACGAAGTTGCTGAACCAACTGTGTTTTTTTCAACCAAACAAATTTTTAAATTTCTTCCTGAGGCGTCTCTTACAATTCCAGCACCATTAATACCACCTCCAATAACTAAAATATCAAATATTTCATTCATAATTAAATTAAATAAATCTATTAATTTCTTGAATTATTATTTCAGGGTTGGTTAAATGTATAGTTAAAAAACCAAGTTTGTTTGCAGCCTCAATATTCTCTTTTTTATCATCTATAAAAACAGTTTCCTCAGGAATTAGATTAAAGCGGTTTACTGCTAATTTATATATTTGAACATCAGGTTTAACTAATTTTTCTTTTCCAGAAATTATCAAACCATCAAATTTATTTAAAAATGGATATTTTTTATCCATACCTTGAAATGTTTCCCAGGACCAATTTGATAAAACATAACACTCATATTTTTTATTTTTCAAATTATCTAAAACATTAACTGAATGCTGAAAGATTTTCCTGAACATTTTATGATGATTTTTATAATATAATCTTATTTTATCTTCATAATTAGGATAATTCTTTATTAGATCAGTTTCTGCGTCTTTTAGGAGTCTTCCAGCATCTTGTTGGATATTCCATTCATCATTGCAAATATTATTAAGGAAATTATCTCTTTCTTTTTTATCTTTAAATACATCTTTATAAAAATAATGAGGATCCCAATCAAAAAAAACACCGCCTAAATCAAAAAGAAATTTCATGTATAAGTATTTTGTTTATAAATAAATATTAAATGAGTGCATTAATAGACTATATTCAAATAGAAATACATAATACATATAATAAAAAATATTCCAAAAAGTACATAGAGGATAAATTAGTTCCAATCATAAATTATATTTGCTCCAGTAAATCAAAAAAATTCCTATTTGGAGGCTCTCAGGGTATTGGAAAATCATCATTTATTAATATTATCTCTAAAACTATTGAAAAATTTTATAATAAGAAAATACTTTTGCTTAGTTTAGATAATTATTATTTATCAAGAAAACAAAGATTGCAATTATCAAAAAAAATACATCAATTGTTAATAACTCGAGGTGTTCCAGGAACACATGATATTGAAAAATTATTTAAAAATATAAAACAATTCAATAATCGTAAATACCCTATCACAACCCCTCTATTTGATAAATTGATTGACGACACGACTAAATCAACAAAAATAACTAAAATTAAATGTGATATTCTTTTCTTAGAAGGTTGGTGTTGTGGAAGTTCAGAAATTCCAAAAAAAACTCTTCATAAAAATATAAATAATTTAGAAAAAATTCATGATTCAGAATATCAATGGAGAAATTTCTATAATAATAAATTAAAATTAGAATATAAAAAATTATTTCAACTATTTGATGAACTTATTTTTTTGAAAACATCCTCTTTTGATAATATTTTTAAATGGCGGTTAAAGCAGGAAAAAACTAATCAATCAAAAAATAAAAAATCGAAAAGGATGACTCCAAATGAAATTAAATATTTTGTTCAACATTATGAGAAGATAACTAAATGGATGATGAAGGATCTAAATAAAAAAGCGCAGATTGTTATAAAATTTGAAAAAAATCATAAAATTTCTTCAATAAATTTTAACTAGAAAAAAATCCATCTTTTAACCGAATTACAATATCTTTCAAATTCATCCCCAAATTTATCTTTTAAATATTTTTCTTCTTCATATATTACAAAATTATTTAACCAAAAAAATAATCCTATAGAACAAATAAAATACATAATGTTTTCAAAAGTAAGAAACATACCAAAATGAAATAGAACAAAACATAGATAAATTGGATTTCTAGAGTAAGCATAAATTCCAGTTTTTATAATTCTATTTGTTTCAGTTTGAGGAGGTAATTTTTCTTCATGTGCATTAAATGCATTTCTTGAGGAAAAAAATACAATTGGCATTAAAATTATTATTAATAATCCAAAAAGATTAAGAATATATAGCAGTGGATATTTAGGAAAAATAAATTCACCTAAAATGTAGGAGGCTATCAAAAGATAGACTGAAATATAAAGTGGATTTCCTTTTACATCTGGTCCCATTTAAAGTTCCTTTATTGCCTTACCTAAACTTACATAATCACTAAATACATTCAAAGCACCATTGTCAAATAATTCATTTTTATCTCTATTTGATTGCCAATGTTTTCCTGCAGTAAGACCAAATACCCTTACTCCTGCTGCAGTTGCTGCTTTAACACCTACTCCACTATCTTCAATAATGACTGATTCTTCTCTATTAAGTGAATTATCATTTAAAACCTTTAAGTATATATCCGGATCAGGTTTTGGTCTTTTAACCATGTCGAATGAATAAACCTGATCACTTAAAAAAAATTTATCTAACCCAACAAGCTTCAATCCATCAAGAATCCTATCCTTATTACTGTTAGATCCAATAAAGTGTTGTTTATCTGATTTACTAATATAATCTTTTGCTCCATCAACTAGTTTTAAATCCTTGGAATAAACTTCTGAAACAATATCAAATATTTCGTTTGTAAATTTTTCTTTGTTTTCAATCTTATATTTAGAAGACAATAAATCTATTACTTCGACTGTTTTTTTTCCAGCATATTTATAAAATTGCTCCTCTTTAATTGATTGATCAAATTTACTAAAGTATTTGGAAAATGCCTTAGAAGCTAAGACTTCACTATCAACTATTACTCCATCAAAATCAAAAATTATATTTTTAATCATTATTTTATATTTCTGTCTTTTTATATTCTGATTTCTCTAACCAATCAGGATTAATCTCTATACCCCAACCAGGAGTATCTTCAATTTTAACCATTCCATTAGATATTTTAAAAGGATCACCTAAAAATAAATTCTGTTGCCATGGATAATAATCTTTACCTTCAATTGAAAATTCAAGATAGGGACCTGAATTATTTATTGCTTTTAAAAAATGCATTGTACAAATTGTTACTAAAGATAAATTAGCTGTATGTGGAGTACATATAAAACCACCCTTTTCAATAATTTTTGCAACCTTCAAAGCTTTTGTTAATCCTCCCATGTACATAACATCTGGCTGAAAAATATTTACAATTTTTCTGTTAACCATATCTCTCCAAATTCTCAGATCACAATCTTGTTCTCCCCCAGTAACATCTATCTTCAAACTATCAGTAACTTTTTTAGTTTCTTCTGGTTTCCAGTAAGGACAAGGTTCTTCAAAATGAGTAACATCATTATCTTCTAAAAGTTTCCCAATTTCTATTGCTTGAACAGAACTATAACAACTGTTTGCGTCGACCATCTTAATTACACTTTTATCTAGAGTCGAATTTATTGTTTTTACTATACTAGGCGTTCTTCCTTCCCATTCATCGATCCCTCTTCCACATTCAGAACCAACTCTAAATTTAAATGCATCAACACCCTTTTCATCAAAGAGTTTTTTAAATCTATTTGCTTCATCATTTGGTGTAATATCTCTTTTCATTGATGAACCATATATTCTTAAATTTCCTGGAGACCCTCCTATCAATGAGACTACAGGTTTACTTTCGATTTTACCTTTCAAATCCCACAAGGCTGTATCTAAACCAGCAATTGCACGTAAAAGATAAGATCCTGGAAATTTATGCTCTCTTTCAAAGATAAAATCTTCTAAATCATCGAAATCAAAATATTCTTTTCCTAAAACCCAGGGTGCTACTTGTTTATGAAAAATTTGAGCTGTGATATCTGCATGATAAGTTGACATTTGACCATAACCACTTGAACCATCCTCAACTGTTATTTTTACAAAACTTACATATGGTTTTGTGAATGTTTCAAGTTTAACTATTTTCATGAATTAAATCTTATTTAAATCCTCAATAATAAATTTACTTCCAAGATTAGCAAGCATCATTACAGGGGCATTTATATTGCCAGAAGTAATATTTGGAAAAACAGATGCATCAGCAATCCAAAGATTCTCCATTCCATGAACTTTTAATCTTTCAGAAACAACTCCCTTTTTAGGATCTTCATCCATTTTACAAGTACCGCACGGATGATAGATAGAAACTGCATTAGATTTAAAGTGATCAATCATTTCTTCTTCAGTAGCATTTAAAAGATCATGCGTAACACTCTCATTTCTTATTTTTTTTATACTATTTGTATTCGCCAAAACTTGAGAAAAATTAATTGCGCATTTAACATCATATATATCTTCTTCATGTGATAGAAAATTTGGATCAATCACTGGTGCATCTTCAAAATTAGGAGAGTTCAATGCGACTCTGCCCAAACTTTTTGGTCGACAAGAATTATAACCAATAATAAAACCATTAAATTTGTCAGTTTTTAGTAGAGGTCTTTTATTTTTATGAGTGATAGAATAAGTCAACGGATTGAAATATATCTGCAAATTGGGATAATGATGTTTTGAATTCCAATTTACATATCCCCCAGACTGATTAATACTTAGTGAAAATGGTCCTTTCCTATTATAAATGTATTTTAATACAGAAGTAATTCTGCCTGGCCAAGTTCCTAACGATTTATTTAGTGAATGATGATGAGTTTTAAATAAATAATCTAACCCAAGATGATCCTGAAGATTTCTTCCAACATTAGAATTATCAATTATTATTTCTTTATCAAATTTTTTTAAATGTTCTTTATCACCAATACCAGAATGCATTAACA
>CACBMH010000011.1 GCA_902539825.1 uncultured Alphaproteobacteria bacterium | reverse complement strand
AGTTTTTCTTCCCTATCCTTTTTTTGTTGCTCTAATTCTTTTTGTTTATCCTCTTCTTTTTGTTTATCTGATAAATATTTTTTCCTTTTTTCAATATTATTATTATAAATTTTTATTTCTTTTTGATAGACTTTTATTGCAACATTAAGATTTGATAATTCTTCTTTTAATAAAGAAAAATTATTTTCTAAATTTTGATTGCTAATATTAATTTCTTTTATGTTTGCATTAATATTTTTTACTTCATTATCGTTATTATTTAGTATTTGTATATAATCATCACTCTGATTCTCTACCCTTTTAATTTGTTTAGTCTTATCAAAATTTTTATTTATAGATGTTAGTTTTCTATTTTCTTCAATAACAATACTTAAGGAATTTAATATAGATGATTTTGTTGTTTTAATATTTTCATTAATTTCATCTATTTTCTTTTGTAATGCTTGTTCCTCTTCTTGTTTCTTTTGCTTTTCTGCTTTGATTCTAGCTTCTTCTTTTTCTTTTTCCTGTTTTATTTTTAGTAACCGTGTTTTTTCATCTTCGTATAGTTCATTGAATTTTAATGTATTATAAAAGTTAATATCCTTAGTAAAATTTTCTATTATTTTAAATGGAATAAAAGGATCAGCTCCTGTTTTAGCCTGCAGGTTGCAGATAACCGTTTTAATATTTATTTTATAGGTATCTGCTGAAACTAATTCAGACCAAAAATAAAAAATCGTACAATATTTATCACTATTTACTGCTTCTTGATCTTCAATAAATTTTCCCTCATGAAAATGTTCTATTTTTTGTTTAAAATTATTAAATCCAATTTCTTTTTTATTAAATTTTGAGACTTCTTGTATTTTGTTTTTATTGAGTGAGACGATTGAATCGATACCTTTTTTGAAAGATAATTTCTTATCTTCAGCTGATAGGTTTAATCCTTTATTAAATAAATTGAGTTGAACCTCTAAAATAACTTCTTCTCCTTGGTATGTATATAACTCTTTGTAAATCTCACCTGCTCTATCAACATAAATGGATAAAGATGGTTCACTTTTATTTTCAAAGAAAGTTTTAAAACTTAAAAAAGGAATGAAGTTTTTATTACTAACATAGCTCCATTTTTTATCATCTAAGCTATTAATAGTTGGTGCATTTCTTGGATCTGTAAAATCATAAGCTAATAATTTTGATGATAAGAATATTATTAATACTAAAATTATACTGCGCATTTTAGTCAACTTTAGGTAGTTGTAATACTCCCTCAACCATTACTTCATAAATTTGGTTGTTACGGTTCACCACGGCACATTTGTGGGTTTTTAGATCAGGTCCAGTTTGTAATTCAAATATTCCCTGAAGAAGATCTCTTGCCATCGTTCCATCATCAGCTAGTAAAGATGGTGCTTGTACTTTTAACATTCTTCCACCAAAGACAAGAAGTTTCTTATCATGTTCTACAACCCAGTAGATTGCTCTATCAAATGATGTATTTACTTTTCTTAGAGTTACTCTTCGACCTGTAACAACTTTAGACTCTCTTTCAAGGCCAATAGCATTATAATTCATTCTAAATGCTTCTATCAGATTAGGGTTTTTCATTGCTGCTTCATAATCTTCATAAAGTTTACGTAATCTTTCATTTTTAATTTCTTGTGGACTAGGTTCTTTTTTAGGTTCTGGTGCAGGTGTATTAGGATTGATGGCTGGATCTGGTGCAGAAACTGGTGCAGTTTGATTTGCTGACTGTCTTCTTAGTTGTTGCTCTAATTCATCAATTCGAGATAAATAATTTTGAACGTTATTATCATTACTATCAGATGATTTTCTTCTAGATATAAAGTAAAATAACAAACCAGATAAAAGAATTAATATTCCAATTAAAATATAAATGTACATATTTCTTGTATTAATATCATTTTCCTGACTTTCTTTAATTTCTTTAAGATCTTTAATTTCATTTTTTAAAGATTGATTTTCTAAGTTAAGGTTCTCTTTAATATTTTCTAGATCAGTAACCTCCTTCTCTTTATTTTTTAAATCACTCGTTAGTTCTTCTTTTTGTGTTTTGGTATCTTGAGCAATTTTTGTTAAATTCTCTAATTGACTATCAAGTAATGTATTTACATTATCAATTTCGTTTTTTAAATTTTTCAACGATTCATTATTTAACTCTTTAAGTTGTAATCTTAATACTGGAATATTTTCCTTTAATTCCTCTTTTGAACTTATATCGAATGATTTATTATCAAAATCATCAGGTAGCTTGTTTATATTATTTTTAAATTCATCAACATTACTAGCTATAGTTTTTGATAAGTTTACTAAATCATTATAATCTTCAATATAATTCACTTCATATGTTTGAGTTGGATCAAAATTTGATTTAAAATCTATTAAAATTGTTTTTAATGCATCAATTTGGTCATCAATATCGAATAATTGTTTATTGATTTTATCTTCTTGCGTTTTAATTTCATTAATTAATTCTTCTAATTCTTTAAGTTCTTTTTCTTTCTTTTTCTTTTCCTTTTCTTTTTTTTCTTTTTCTTTTGCATCTGCTATTTTCTGTTTTCTTTTTTCTTCCTCAGCCTTTTCTTCTTCATCTTTTTTTTGCTTATAGTCTTCTCTTTCATTCCAATATTTTTCATAAGTTGCATACTCTAACTTATATTCATCGAAAAGATTTGAGACATTTAATAAATTATCTCTACTTTCACTTACGCTTTCATAAAAAGTAAGCTGATTAAGTCCTTCATATTTTCCTATTCTAGTTTCTATTGAATCGATTTTATTATCAATTTCATCTCTATCTATGATAAAATTGTCTAATAAAGATATTTGATCGGGAAATACTTTCTCAATATCAAAGTTATTATTTTGATTTTTTAATAAATCTATATTTTTAGTAATTTTTTCATTTAAGTTTTTAATGTCTTTATTAATGTTTTTTATTATTTCAATTATGCTTTTTTCTTCTTTTTTTATTTCTGTTTGTTTTTTTTCTTGATTATCTAGTTTTTTATATTCATTATTAACTTTTTTTTCTAACTCTAGTTTTTTATTTTTAATTTCTGCAAATCCTTCCTGGCGTTGAGCAATATATATTATGGTTGATTCTAAGCTATTATTTAAATCGTTATTAAGAGTTAAAAGTCTATCACAAATACCTTTAACATCTTCAAAAGTTGATTTTTCAAAGTAATTTTGATCCTGGATAACACATATGTCTTCATAAGAATTAAAACTATTGAAAATTCCTCTTATATTTTCATAATTAGATTGTATCGATTTAAATTTTTCTTCTATTTCTAATCTATTCTCATAATAATCATTATCTAAATCAGAAATTAAATCATCTATTTTATTATTAATTTCATTATAAGTGCTTGAATTAATTATTTCACTAAAATTTATTGTATTAAAATTATTCTCAAAATTATTTAATATATTTTTTATTTCTTCTATTTCTTTTTGTTTTTCTTTTTCTTCATTTCTTCGATTTAGTTCTTCTTGGCACCTATCCTCATTAATGATAGCACTTTTTAAGTCTTCATCATTTAATGATACACATTCAGTTTTCTCTTCTATTGGAGCTTTGTTTTCAATATCTTGATCAGATGTAATATTATCAGAGGTATTGGTATCCTCCAATTGAAGGTATTTATTAATATTTTTTATAGTAAACTTGTGAGTTTTTCCATCTTCACATTTTATTCTACTTCCATATTCATTATATTGATAAATATTAGGCACTAACCATTCTAGATTTTTTTCCACGTCATATACTTTATTTCCATTTTCATCCCTTGTGGTCCAAAATCCTACATCAATACTTTCATTTTTATCTATAAAACTCATAATCAATCTATCATCTACTTTTCCCTCGAAGTCACATTTTAGCTCAAAATACCAAATAGGTTTTGATTGATATGTTATTTTTTCATTTGGTGATCCTTTATTTGCATCACAAAATAAATATTGGTCATCTGTATTTTTAAGATTATCTAAAATGTTAACTATTTTACCTTCAGAATTAAGAGTCTCTGCAGCAACAATATTATCAATTATATTTCCATCAAGTTGTGAGTCCTCCCAAACATTTCTATTACTTCCAAAACCTGGTGAATATTTTTTTTTTAAAAATTTTTTTATTGTTTTATGACCATCTAAATATTTTTTAGGAGTTCTAAAATTTTCATCTAAAAAATCTTTGCATGAAATAGTCCATAAACTTTCATTTTTTAATTTTATGTTTAATTCATTACTTTCTAAGTTAAAGCTTACTAATAAAATTAATGTAAATATAATTGTTAAGAAATATCTAGATAATTTTAGAATCATTAATCTCTGGCAGATCTTATTGGTATTTCATTTCTCGAAATTCGCTCTAGTATTTCTTTTAATGCAACAACAAATGGAGGTTCAATTCTTGAACTTTCAGATTTAATATCAGCTGAGTCAAGATCTACGCCTTGTTTCTTTGCTTCTAACGCATCTGCTTGAGAATTTACAAGTTCTGTATTTACTTTAGCAGAAATCCCGCTTTCACTTTTACGATTTAATTCAAACGTAATACCTAAAGAATCTTTTAGTACTTCGTGAAATTGTTTAAAGTTTTTGAGATCAATTATTCGTAATTGTTTTTCAATATCTAAATCATTTACAGATGTTTGTGAGTCAACAACATTTCTTTCTACCTCAACATCTTCCCCTAATAGAAGATCAAAACATCTTTTTGAGAGATCAAAGTCACTCATTCCTTTGGCTTCTACAAGTAATCCATGTGCAACTTCGTGTTTTGGGTCATCAGTAAAATTAAATATAATGTTATTTGCATCTACTTTACCATTTGAAGCAGTAGAAAATAATTTGCTTAATCCATCTTTATCCTGATCTCTAGTAAGTAATACTTTGTATAATAAGCTTGCTCTTCCACCTAAACACACGTGCACTTCTTGAGAATGTTTGGGATCATATAATTTCATTTTCTCTGTCAGATAATTGATAATCTGACCTGTATAGAAAAGAATACCACTTAAAGCTAAATTACTAATTAATCTTAGTTTTTGTCCTAAGTTGTCACCTCCAACAATTAAAAATTCATTTCTAATCGCATTATCAAAGTCTGGTGAATTAACAATGACTTCAATAGCATTACGTATAGCTATTTTATCTCTACTATCGACGATTTTAACAAGATAATTATCATAAGCATCTTTCATGTTTTTATTATTCTTTGCTAAAACATCGATGAAAGATGGGTTTTCATTTAAGAAATTAATTAAAATATGTCTTCCAGCAATCTGCATGGAATTTCGCCATAATAATTTTCTATCCTGCCAAATAGAAATATCTGAGGTATGGCCTCCTATATCAATTGTGACTACACTTTCAGTAAATGGGGCACTGTTATTTGAGGCAAAATATAAAGCACTAGATAAAGATTCACTTTTATAAAATGGTGCTAATTGACTTCCAATATTTTGATCAAAAGGTTGAAGTGCTGAGTATAATGACACTTTAAATATATCTTTAAAATCTTGTAATTGTGCAGGTGAAAATGATTCAGGATAAGAGAAGTTCCATGTCACTCTTGCAGGATCCACTCCGTTAGCCAACCCTTCAGCAAAACATTGAAGAGCCACCTGAGATAAAAAGAGTTTTACCCTTTCTCTATCTTCAGGTGTCTTCGACCATTTTAAATTAAAATGAAGTGGTCTTTTTTTATCATCAACAATATCTGCTAATGCATCATTAATATTTCCAACATAATAAATTAAGGCAGACCAAATAGGTAAAGGGATTTGAATTTCATTTTTCTCTAAACTAATATTTCTATCTCTTCCTATTGTTAAAAATGGTAATTCAATTTCTTTATCGGGTAAGAAATCACGAAGTGTGTAAACTAAACTTTCTGTAAACTCATCGTGTGTGAATGGTGAATATATTCTATTTAAGAAATTAACAATCTTTGGTGAACCACCTTCTATTTGCATGTACGCATTTGTGTTTGTTGTTCCAAAGTCGATACCAAATCCCATACGACTGTTATTTAAGGATACTTCTTCTGGCATTCTTGTTAGCGCCATACCAATAGACTCTCGATCAGCACTTGAAATATATTCCATTGAGTCTTCTTGACTATCACAGAAAATAGCTTCTGGAGGATTCTCCAACATATGTAATTCAGTAATGGTTGTTGCTAATTCAATTATTGGTAATCGATTTGATAATTGAACACTTTGGTCTTTAAGCGTATTTATATACTTAATTGTTTCATTCGTATTTTTATGATCTTGTAATTGTTTTGTTAAACCTTGAATAGAAAATACAGTTCTTGGAGCAATACTAGTATTTGGGTTTGTTGAATAAAATACAAAATACTGTTTCCATGATGGATGTACAAAATTTGGCCAAATAAACGATGAAACTGGTAATGATTTCCTGTCTTCAATATCATCAGTTCCGTACTCTTTGCGAATATCATATTCCACTTTTTGACCTAAATGATTGTGAAGTGTTAATTTAAGCGAAACAGAATAACTGTCTCCGTTATCCATAATTTGAAAATTATTTCTAACCTGTGACGGCGTCATAAAAGTTAAAACGATAGGATTAAAAGGTAAGAGATATGGTCTGGATATAAGATCAGAATGTTCTCTTACTTTATCATCACCGTATAATAAACAAAGTTTCTTTGTGAATAATTCTTCCGGATATAGGTGAATGTAACCTTCGTTTGCTATTTCCTTTTCAACATTTTGTTTTATTTTTTTATCATTTGTAATTGATTCAATTGTGTTAGCATTCCAGACACGGATATCACTGGCACTTTTACCAATTCCATAAGGAACATCTGGATCAATTAAAATAACACCTGAAATTTTATTTTCTAATTCTTTTCGTGGTTTCAATAATGTGCTGTACGCAACTTTTCCACCTGTGTCATACTCATAAATATTTTGTAATAATGAATAGATTGGTTGTTGAGGAAAACGTAAACTAATATTGTATTTTTTATAGCCAGCAATATCAACATCTCCTGCTTGATTGCTATCTACTCGACTTTGACAATCTGTTTTAAATGTATCTAGAGCTTCTTGAATTGTATTAAAATAATTAACATCTGCCATTGCCGTTTGTTGTAATCCATTTGATAATTCATCAATAAATTTAATTAGCACCATAAATTGCTCTGGCTGAACATTAGCTGCTTCACAAGGATCTATAAACTTACCCCCTTGAAACCAATCAATACCTGGTGAGATAGAATTCGCATAAAACTTTGCTGGTGATACAATAGTATTAGGAACTAAGAGGCCTATAGGATTATTTTCCATTTTAATGATACCAATTTCATTCCAGTTCTGACCTTGGGCAATGGTTCCACCAGGACTAACACTTGCTATCACTTGAGCAAAATTACCATCTTTCCCCTCTTCTTTTTGAGCGCCCTTCATTGGATCATTTTGCAAATCTTGAAAATTAACAGGAATAGTTTCAATCGTCTTTTTATGGTAAGGCATTAATGCAAAAGCTGCTAATAAACCTCTCCATTCACCTTTTATTTGAAAATGTAATGGATGATTTTTATCTGATAACGCATTTTTAACGATAGCAACACGTGCCCAAACATCAGGGACCGAAATAATATCTTCTACTTCTTCTTCAATGGTAATATTCTGCAGACCATCGCGTATTCTTGCTAAAAGAGTATAATCATCTTTAACCCATTCACCTGATGTATTAGGTGAAGCGATTGAATTTTTATCCTCATCCATTGGAGGTAATAAATTTTTATACATTATCTCTCCATTTGTTATCGACAAGAATCATATAACGCCCCCATAAACGATCCAAGACCTGTTCTATCTCGTGGAACTCTTGCATAATTCATTCTTAAAAATACTGAAGATAAATCTCCAAGTTTACTATCTGAAATCATTTTTCCAAATTGTTTTAATTGATTGTTATTAAGTTTTTCATTTAGTGTTACACCTGCCCCTTGTAACGAGTCATCAAACTGTGAATATTGATTTACATCGATAAGATTTATATTATTTTTTGTAAATTCATTACTTTGATGAATCATCGTAGCAAGCCATTCTAAATAAGATTCAAAATATTTATTAATTGATAAAAGATTTACTGCAGTTTCTTCATCATCTAAATTAACGCCTTGTTTTGTTAATAAATTTCGTAACCAAGACTCTCGTTTAACTTTGCGCCATTTATCAATTGTTAAATTTGGATAATATATTTCTCTGTACGATAAAGCAGTTCGTGTAAATTGTGATAAACATTTTTTAACAAAATTTTTATCACCAATTTTTATAGAAGGTAAATCAGGCCAACTAAATGCATCACTTTCATTTTTAGCAATATAAAATATACCTTCATCAATAACTTTATCTTCATAAAATTTTGATGCAGCTAAAGAAGTAAATATTTCAGGAAGTAAAGCGGGATTATTTTGATTAGGACCACCCTTAGCAAATGTTTTTAGTTGTATTAATGGATCCCATCCAACTACGTATAGTTGATCAAATGTTTTTTGATAATTTTTTTCATCAAATAATCTTCCATAATAATCAAGAGCACCTCTTGTTTGCTCTAGAAAGCTATCTGAATAAGCAAATAAACCTGTTTCAGTATCTGGAGGCTTAGGAAAGCTAAAATATGGGAGCATTAGAGCGCCACCTATGTAAACACCTTCCTTAATGCCTTTTTGTTCTAAAATTCTTCTGATAAGTCTAGCTATAGAGGGAAATCCAGATGCGCCCTGTCCACCAAATATAGAACTTACTAAAAATATTCGAACTTCATGGCCTTGTTTTGCTGAATCTATCGAATTAAAAATTGTTTGCCAAAAAGGCTCATTTTCATGAATACGAGATAGGATAGCTGCTGAACCAATGCTTGGTCTTCCTCTAAATCCCTCATCTAATTCTAGTTCTAGTTCCTCTTCAGGATGATATAGACAAGACATAATATCTTGAATTTCATCTTTAAGTGCATTGAATTTAAATATATTTTTGAGAGTTGGTTTTGTCGTACCAGATCCTTTAAGGGGTTCCCAATTATTTTGACCAGGAACAGAAACAATATTTGTTTTAAATAGATTTGTTTTATTATTTACATCGCTTAATCCAGGTGTTCTTAAAATTTTTCTTATTCTTTGGTAGTTCTCGATATTGATACTTGATTTTTCTACGTTACCACATCCTGCATCTTGATCGACCATCCCAATCCATAGTTTCTCAGGACCAAGTCCAGTTGCGCAAGAATAAACATATGTATCTACACATTTACTTCCTGTCCCACCAATACCTAAAAAATAACAATCAGCCATAATTAATTCCTCAAAATAATTGTTAAGAATGGAACTGCAGAACGGATAACTCTTGAAGTAATAAATACACAAGAAAGATAAAAATAAACCGCAGTATAGATTAACATAAAAATTAATAATGAAAATACACTTGAGAATTCAGCTCTTTGATAGAGAACATCTTGAGCATATAAAAAATACCAAGTCATTGAAGCAACCACTACAAGTGAAATAATTAATAATACAAACCAAATCCAAATATATTTTATTGCCTGACCAGGTCTGTCTATTCGTAATACTTCGCCAATAACAATCCATAAAATAGAAATTAATAACCAAAATACTGATACATAAACTAAGAGGTTTGCAGCACCTTCCTCTAAAAATATTTGTGCAGTTATGTATCTTAATTCATCATTTGTAAAAATTGAATTATTTTCATCTTGAGTAAGAATGTATGAGCTTACATTTGCTATTGGTGATCCTTCACCAATTATTTCTAATTCTAAATACGTAAGGCTATACAAGAGTCCTGAAAAAGGTACTAAAACTATCATTAACCATAATATTGCTTTTAGAAATCTCATAATTTATTTACTCATATGCACAGCTAAATTCAATTTAGAAATAGATGTTTTGCTAAAATTATCTTTTTGGACCTGTTCCAATAAATCATAAAAATAATTGAGGTTTAGAACTGGAAATTTAGTTCTCCCACTATCTGGATCAGTAATTAAATCTGATTGTTCACAAGAAAAAGTCCAGGTTGGATCTTTCATCCAAATATCATTCGTACTTCCACCTATATCGTTTGCTTGAAAATCAACTTGAAAGATGTAATCAATATTTCTACTGAAAGTCATATGATTATCTTCATTTCTAGAAAATATTTTAAAAGTAATGTCAGAATTATTTTGATCTTTAAAATATGTAATGTTGTTGTGCTCTCCTATGTCAAACCACTGATCATTACAACTACCCTTTTTAGTTACTTGCATGTAAGCTTTTGTAGTTGCAGTAAAATTAGTCATTGGTAAAGTATGAGGCGTTTGGATATCTTCTAAATTAATTTTAATATCCAAAGGTTGACTTCCTCTTTCAACTATAAATTCTTTTATAGAACTTGTATCACCTTCAACAACATCACCCTGTTTTATACCATTCCCTTTGATAAAACTTTCTGTCGGCCAATTTCCCATAGAGAATGGCGATTTAACAATATCATTTGTAAATAAATTAAATTCAACTTTATCTTCACCTATTTTAGGTATCACTTCTTCATCCATTAAATTTTTAAAATTTAAAATGACGTCTTTATTTCCAATTAAAATAACAAAAAAAGGTCTTGAAGTAGCATTACTGTATGTAGTTCTAGTTGTTTGAGTATTATCAGGACAGATACCAAAAATTTTTCCTTCATATGCACTTTTAATTCCAAAAATACCTACAGCTTCACCTCTATTAAGTGCATTTGCAATTGGTTTAACAAGTTTATCTCTATTACTTTTAGTTAATAGTTCTTCTACTTGTAAAAAAAGATCTGTAACTATTATTGATAAGTGATTTTCTTCTTTTTGAAAATCAACCGCACTTAGTACAGTAGACAGTTTTGTTTTAATTTTGTGACATTCACTAGAGGGAATATCACCTGGACATTGATAGAATTTTTTATTTGTTGTAACACCTCCAATATTATTTACGTCAACTGTTTCGATATTTGCGAAATATCTTTGGAAAGTTTGATTTTCACTAAAGAGAGGTGATTTATTTCTTAGTTCAGAAATAAATAATTTATAGGCAGAACTGCCTGGATTAATAAATCCAACCATATTTTGTGAAGTGTCAAAAAAGAAATTTGCTTGTTTAGCAATTGTATTTAACTTGCTTGAATTACTTGTTGAAGTTGTATCAGAATTAATGATATTTTCTACACACTGGTCTTTAGCAAACAAATGTTTTGAAAAATTTATAATGATTAAAGTAGTAAATATAAATTTTAGTACATTCATAAATGTTATATTTTTAGCTAAAAAATAGGCTTTTTCAATAAATATATGTTTTAAAAGTATCTATAAAATGTACAAAGTTATTTTAGTTTAAAATTAACTAAAAAGGTATAAATTTCTTTAATATTGTGATTATAATCATTTTTAAATGATAATGCGATATTTGTCGATTTCACTATTTTTGTTAAATTTAATTTTTTCAGTTAATGCTTCTTCTAATGATTATATGTCAGTGGAGCTTGAAAAGGCTATTGATATTGAATGTAAGAAATCTGTTAAAAACAATTTATTTAATAGTAAAGAAGAATGCAGAACAAGTTTGCTTGAAAGCTTATATAAAGTTGGCATTGTATCAGTAACAAGAGTGAATGATGCTGAACAGCAGGGTATTATTGAAAAAATTTGTGTTTTTGCTAAAAAAAGAGGAGCACTTGAATACAATAAATGCATTCATAAACAAGTTTATAAGTATTTAGGAATAGAATTTGTAGAAATGCCTCTTGTTGTCAATGAACCCATTGAAGAAAGTGAATTAGAAATAATCGTAGAAAATATCAATCAAAACAAAAATAATGAAAATAATAGTGATGAAAAAGATGAACAATTAGTAGTAATAAATGAAGAAGATATTTTTGAAAAAGATACTGATAAGATAGTTACTGAAATTAATCCAGATGTGCCAATTACAGAACCTAAGGTAATTGAAATGCCAGAAAATTTATTAAGAATGATATCTCAAAAAGCTGTTCCATCAACATATTATGTTCTTGCCTGGAATGAACTTGATGATCAAAGTAATAAAATTAAGTATTGGCCTGAAGGTATGGGCAGTGCCGTTGCAATAGCCCCTAATTTACTTGCTACAGCTTGTCATGTTGTTACTAAAAGAATTTATAATGAGAAAGAAAAAAAAATAGAATACAAATATTTAATTACTAATGTAATTCATGTTAATGACAACGTATCAGATCAAAGTAAATGGTTTAGGAGACTTGAGCTATTTGCAGAAGATTTCAACTCAGATAGATGTATTTTAAAACATGATGATCTAAATGCAATTCCTGCATCAACAAGAGATTATGAAGATTTAAAAGAATTTGAAAAGATTTATGCTGTTGGAAATCCTAGAGGATATCTTGGCAAAACAGCCGAAGGTATTATTACAAGGTTATATGATTACGTTCCACCAATAGATAGTTTAATGGATGATTTTAAAACTAAAGAAATTCAACTAATAGAAACAAATGCACCTGTAGATAAAGGTAATTCAGGAGGTGGATTATTTGATACAATGGGTAATTTAATTGGTATAGCTGCGCAATGTGAAATTGTTGGAGGTCCCGAGGTATGTTATGATGAATATGGTCATATTACACTAGAACCAGAAAATCGAAATGAACAGTGTACTTTGTATTGTAATAAAACTCAGCCTCAAAATTGGTTTATTCCAATATCAAGATACCCAGAATTAACTAATGAAAAAATATTTTAATTTTTTTTTAATATTAGTTTTTTTTTCATCAATACAAATCCAAAATACTTTTGCGAGAGGTGGTAATTCTGAAGATGCTAAATATGATCAATTCTATTTGGATAAATTAAAAGATTTTGAAGAATCTCAAATTGACCTTGATTTAATTTTTGCTGAATATTGTTATTTTAATAGAAATGATCCTAAATGCTATGAGGATGAAAATGAAAGTAATGACTCACAAAATGAAGATACAGCATTATTAGAACAAAGTGAAATATTTTACACAACTGTTAATGTAAATCTTAGAGAAAAACCCAACACAAATTCAAAGGTTATAACTGTAATTTTAAAAAATGAACCGGTTGAAGTTTTTAAAGTAAGTGATCAAAATTCTAATTGGTTCTATATTAAATATAATAATGAAGTTGGATTTGTCTACGGGGATTATCTTTCAAAAGAAAAATCTATTGCTAAACAAATATTGCCGTCTGTAAATGAAGAAGATGTAAACTTGGATGCTATAAATGAACTAAAAATTGAAATGTCCAATATGTGTAATGATAATTTTATTCTTATTAGCTCTTATAATACTCGTAAAACACATCAAGACTACTGCTCATGTTATACAAATAAATTAATTTCAAATCTTGATGAAAATGAAATTTTATATTTGGTAGAGAATGAAGAGTTTACAGATAAATTTTACGAAGAAGCAGAAAAAATGCAAAAAATTTGTATGAATGAAAATAATTTTGTTGATAATTTATTTAGTGATGAAGAAGATTGGATAAATGAAAATATTGATATATGTTTTGATGATTATAATTCTGACTCAGTAGTTTCTTTTAATGATTATAAAAAAACTTGCCAATGTTATTATAATAAAAGATTGTTTATTATTACCGATGCTGATCAAGAATATTTTGAAAAATATAATGAGTTAAGTGCTAATGAAGAGAAGAATACAGAGGAATTAATGAATGAATGTATGTCTGGCATACTTTAATACATCAATTTTTTTTTAAAAAAATTGTAAATCAATATTGGCATAAATATTAAAATAAAAATTGCAGTTAAAAAACTAAAAAATAATTCTCCAAGCCAAGGTGTGTACATATATTTATCAATGCATTGATCTTGAAGTGTTCCTCTATCACTTGTAATTATATTATCTTTATCTTTACAGTATTCTATCGCATTACTAAAGATTGGTTCTTCGTATGAAAGATGAAATGATATTGGTATCGGCAAAGACAGTAACCCAAATACTAAATGTGAAAATAAAATTATATACAGAAATATTTTAAACATAGATTTATAAAACTTATTTTTCTTATAATTGTGTTTGGATTAAGATATGTTCTTAATATTACCTTAATGATTTCTCAATTTTATCAAAATTTATTTTTATAGAAGTTTTAGTGGCACCAGTTATCAAAAGAATTATAATTTTTCTATTCTCCCTCCTTATTATTGTTCTCCTTCTAGCTGGTGCTGCTAAAGGTGATCAATTATTAAGTTCTAAAGAATTTATAAAAAAAGAACTGCCCCTTGATCAAGGAAATGACAAACTCATTATTACTGAAGCACAGGAATATCCTAAAAGAACTTTTTATTTTGATCCTTTAGTTGTTTTTGATGAACAAGACGATGTAAGTTTATGTGGATATGAACTTACTACAGTTGATTTTACTGGAACTAGGATTGTTGTAAGCCTTTACGCCGCTCTTTTTGATGATGCTCCAGCAATTATCAATTATGTAAGATTGGAAACATTGCAATTAACGCCTTTTGATAAAGAATTATCCTTTAGTGATATGAAAAAATTGGAACTCTATCCCTACACAATGGAAATTATAAAAAATAATACTTTATTCGAGTCTCTTGAAAGAAATAATTCTAAAGCAAGTGCGATTATTCATGAGTCTTCAAATAATTATCTCTTAAATAAAGGTAAAATCTTAAAAGAATTTTATATGGGTGGATACGACTTACATGTAGAATTTATTAAGGGATACCCTATTCACATCCCTATTCCACAAAATATTAAATTTTTAAATGCTAAAATTGATCTCATTGATCACTGTCTTATTGAACTAAGAAAGAATGAGAAAAAGACTAAAATTCCTGATGAAAACTTATTAAAAGAAGCATCGTACAGAATTCAATAAATCTATTTAAAATTTAATTAAAAATTATTTTTTTAGAATATGTAATATTGCATATTTCCCAGATAAGACTGAAGAACTGATTATTGAATCATTATATTTTTTTTCAAATTCAATTTGTGGTAATGCGCCAAAGCTTTCTTTAATTTCTGTATTTAGAGCATAAGCTTTAATATTATATACATGCATTCCATGCGGAGGACATGGTCCATCATAATTTTCTTTGTAATTGCTGTTTTGGCCACTCTTGCCAATACCAATTCTTCCATCTTTCATTGCTGGCAATTCGTTTACGTTAGTTGGGATGTCAAATAATACCCAATGAACCCAAATTTTACCTGCCAGGCTCATTGCATCTGGATCATCCATTATTAATACAATTGATTTAGCATTTTCAGGAACATTAGAGATATTTATTGGAATAGATGTATTCTCACCACCTCTTTTCTCACATGCATACTTTTTTGGAATACTCTCTCCATCTCCAAATGCTGGTGACGTTATTTCTATAGCATTACAACTAAAAGATAATAATAAAAGTGTTGATAAAAAATATTTAATCATAATTTTACAATAAAACATTTTATTAAATTAATATTAAACAAATATTAATAATAATTTTTAATAAAATTTAGATTCTTATCTGATTCTCATAAAATAGAATTTTTTGGACTTTAAAAAAAGTATTATTATATAATTAATTAACACAAAAAATATATTTACCAATTAAAATTCATTAATAAAAAACATATTCTATGAAAGAAACTTACTATAAGCCCTTTGGACCAACAATAGGTAAATATAATTTATCACATACAATGATTGGTAAAGTTAATTCATTTGCAAATAAAATAATTGAAAATAAACACAAAAGTAAAGTATTGGATCACTCACATAGATTAGTTGGAAATGTTCAACAACAATTTCGCTTAACAAAAGATTTTCTTTTTACTAGCGGTTTAGAAAAACAACTTAACCGCATTATTGAATCTTATTACAAAAACGTCATTCAAGTTAAGCCCTCCTTCATTAAAATTGATCGCGCGTGGATTGTTAGACAATTTGCTGGTGATTTTAACCCACCACATATTCATAGAGGGAATGTTAGTGGAGTTTGTTATCTTGAAGTTCCAAATTCTATTAAATATAACAAAGAGATTGCTTTTGCTGGAAGACTTTCTTTTTTTGATGGTCGTGTCTCCATGCCACGCAATAGTCCTCCTTTGGTAAAGCATCGTATTACCTTTAAACCTCGTGTCGGTGATATGTATATATTCCCTGCTTTTTTAATGCATGATGTTCATCCTTTTCGTAAAGATGGCGAGCGAAGATGTTTTTCTTTTAATGCATTTGTAAAAACTTAAAATTTATATTGTATTTATTTAGATTATTTAGCCTTTTTCACTGATCCTTCTGCTTTTTTCTGATTCATAAGAAATGTCATTAGAATTGATATTGAAATAAAAACGAAACACAAAACATACATGTTAAACGTAAGTCCAAATCTTTCAGCAGAAAAACCAACTATTGCGGGTCCAAAAATAAAACCAGACATTCCAATACTAGATACATGAGACATAGTTTTAGGGATAGAATCTTTAGAATACTTAATGGCTTGTCTAAAAACAATTGGTCCTAAATTAGACGATGAAAAACCAAATATTGTAATACCAATTAAAATTAAGTAAATATTTTGAGTAACTATTGTAAAAATTAATATTAATGATCCAATGATAGTCATATAAGGACCTACAAATTTTTCATTAAAAATTTTAATAAGCCTTGAAGCTATAATGTTAGCAGATATTTCACCAATATTAAAAAATACTAAAATAAAACCAGCTAAATATATTGGTCCCATTAAATCGTTTATAAACCATAGAGAAGACCAATTGAGAATTATACCGAATGCAGCAAAACCTATCATATTAATTAAACCGAACAAAAAAATAGTTTTAGATGGTAAAGAAAAACGTGGAGATTTATCTACATAATCAAGTTTTTTTGGTAATCCAAAAAAATACATAGAAATAGAAGATAGAAAAATGAAAACGCCAATAAAAGCAAATAATAATTTCGAATCAACTTCAAGACCTAAACAAAAACTTGATAGTAATGCTCCGAATATAGCTCCTGTTGAAAAACAAGATTTAAATATTGGATTTAATATTTTTTTTGTTTTTGATTCTAATATAGCAATTTGTGTAAAAATACTTGGGCCTTGAAGACCATGTGCAACCCCCCAAAAAATATGCAAAAGAATATATATTTCATATTTAGGTATATAAAAAATTAGAAATGGAATAAGTGCATACACTAATCTTGCAATTATCAAACAATTGCTTGTTCCTATCTTAGGAAGTAAAAATCTTGTAGCTATTTGATTGATAGTTATATTTGTGAGTGCAAATATAGTTATACCTAAAGCAAATTCAGTTTCAGTAATTTTTAAACTATCTAAAACTATTGGTGTATAAACAAAATAGGCACTTACTAAAAACATGCTTATAGCACCATGAGTATAAGCGGCGAGAAAAAATTTGTTATAATTTATCTCTTGAGCCATTTTATTAGTATCGATAATTAATATCAAATTAATTAATTACTAATTTATTATGAATTAAATATTAAATATTAATAGTTATATGAGTTAATCAATGTTTTAGGATTTTATTACTTTATTTTTTATAATTACTGTCATTTTCAATTAGAGAAATTAAATATAATAATCATAATAGTCTTACTAATTTTAATACCAACTAAGTAAATTGTTAAGTACTCTCCTATATAATTAGCGTATAGGTCAACTGGGTGAGTGGTAAGGCCTATCGCTTACCCTTTTTCTAATTAGTTTGAGGCTCAATAGTTATTAATTTTTTACTAATCCAAGAGTTGATACCACTTTGTGAATTGTAAATAATAGTATTAAAATTCTCATCTATCATATTAGCGACTACCTTAGATCTTTTTCCTGATCTACAAATTAAGATTATTGGATCGGTTACATTTATTTCTAGTTGTAATTTTTCGTACCATTCATCAAAATTATAATTCCCCTCTTCATCGAAAAAAGTTAGTAAAATACTATTTGGAATAACGCCGGTTTGATCCCACTCTGAACTTCTTCTTACATCTACAATTGGAATATTAGCATTTGATAATTTTATCATTTCTTGATCATCAACATCTATAACTTCTGCAAATGCAAATTTAAAAATCAATAAACCAACTATGATCTTTATATAAAATCTAATATTCATTAATTTTCTTCACAATTAGTTTGGTAGTTATTTAAAAGAATTAATCGTGTTCTCCACCAGGATCATTTTTTGGCAATTCAACTTTATAGGGATTGCCATATTTATCTCTGTAAATAACGCTACCTCGTGCTCTATTCACTGAATGGTAACCTTCTCTAAATTTATAAACATTCTCAGATATTTTAAAAGTAGCAATAGTGATAGCAATGGCTGCGATTAAAAGAAAATGAGTAGCAAAAGTTACTCCCATTACATACCACGATCCTACATAAAGACTGAATGCGATACACCACATCCATGCTAATATTTGTAATACCATGTGTCTGACTTGTAGGTCGGGAATGTGCTTTAGTGGGTTAAAATCGTGACTCATAACACTATCCCAGCATTCGACTATAAATTGTCTCATAGTAAATAAATAGGTCTTTATTTTAAATAATAAATACCTTGTTAAATATTAGTAATTTTCAACTATACTATACGTGTTTTCTTGAACTATTTCACCTAGCTTACTTCCATCATTAATCATAAGTTTTAAATCTGAATGACTTCTAACTAAGTCTCTCGTTTTGCCTAAATGTTCAAAATTATCAAAATTACAATTAAAAGAAATATGACCCCACATATTTCCAGACATAATTGCTATTGTGCATTTGTTAGCACCTTGATCTTTCCATAACTTTGCAAATTTTTTAACATTTTCCATTGCCTGATCGTTTTGACCAGGAAAAGGTTTCATAATCCACTGTATTCTAACCATATTTCTCCTTTCTAAATAATTTAGTTTGGCATTTCTATTGACGTAACAAAGTTTAAGGTATCGCCACCCATAAATTGAACGCCATTTAAATAGCTACCTCCACCAGTCACTCCTTCAAACTTACCTGTTCCTGAAATAAATGTCCAATCTCCTCCACCTTTAGCGGGTTCCCAATTTCCACTTGTCAGAAAAAGATCACCATCAGTGTCATGTACTGTACACATAAAAAATCCTGCTAGAGGTATGCCATCTTTATTTGCAATACCTTTACCCTTACAGTCTGCCATAACTTCTTTAGGCCACCCTTCTGGAGCATCATCATAAATCCAAAAAGAATCATTGCTCCAATTCCAAATTTGAGCTTCACTAGCTGTTACTATCGGTGCTTCAAAACCACTTGTATTATATGCGGTTCCAGTAAATTCATATTTTTCACCAGCAAAAGCAGAGCCAAACATTAAAAAAATGGAAGACATCAAGATTAGTAATAATTTATTTTTCATATTATTCCTCTTTTGTTTTTATATTTTGATATATTTTTATTTAGGTATTAAAATTTCACAGTTCAATAATAATTTCATTACAGAACTTTTAATAAATCCTCATCATCAATCATTGCTTCAACTTGAGGAAAAGTACACATAGGCGCCCAACTCATCATGAAGGCGTGAAGTTTTTCATGACTTTCTGCATCTACAATTACATAACCATAGCCACTTGCTGAATTATGAACTCTGGCTATTTTATTTACTCCTTCAGGAAATTCAGCATCTCTTTCCTCTTGAGTCATATTTTTAAATAACTCTTGTGCAGCCAATTTCTTATCTTCATATACAACATACTTTAAGTGATATAACATTTTGTATCCTTTCAATTTAATTATTATGGATTAACTTAACACCAACTAAGAAGATTGTTAATGGACTCTGCTATATAAATATATCATGTCTATATTGCTTCCAAAGCATTTATCTAAGAGTAAAAAATATGTAACAAAAAAGGTGTTAAAGTTATTGCAAAAGAAAGGAAAAATTATGGACTCAAAAGCATTAGTAGAACAATGTTACGATCTCTTTGGAAAAGGTGACATGGAAGGTTTTATGAATATAGTACACGATGATTTTATTTGGGTATATCCAGGTGATAAGCATCCATTTTCTGGAACTCATAATAAAGAGGGTTTTCAAAAACAATTAATGAAAACTCCTGAGCTCTGGACCAATTTTAAAGTTACGATAGAATCAATGATTAGCGAAGGTGATAAAGTTTTTGTAAATGCAAAAGCAACTGCTGAAGGCATGGATACAATTTTTGGACACTACATGGAAGTAAAAGATGATAAGTTGTCAAAGTTTATCGCTTATGATGATACTTTAAGTATGTTTAATGCAATGAAAAAATAGATTTTATAAAAAATTTCATTAGAGGGGATTAACTCCCCTCATTTGTATTTAAAAGAATACAAATTTCAATTGTAGTTTTGAAACTATCAAGTCAGAGTTTGGTAATTATTTAAAAAAATTAGTCGTTCTCCACTCAGATGATTTTTTGGCAGTTAAACTTTATATGGATTGCCATATTTATCTCTATAAGTAACGCTACTATTTTTTAATAAAAAAAAATAAATTAAATTGGGCAATCAGAAAATTTTGTTCCAACAGTGTCTTTCACTGTTTGTATTTTTCCAACCTCATCACAGATACTACTAATAATAGGATAGTTTTTAAAAGGGTCTCCTCCTGTTTCCTCTCTTAAAATCCCAAAACCATTAGTTTCTTGAACCGTACGGACACATGTATACAAAAATATGTCAGCGTAAGAACATTTTGAGCCAGTTAAGAAAGGTTTAACATCACTTGAAGAAGATAAATACCGCTCAAGAAAATTTGAACGATTATTATGAAGTGTGGTCAAATTTTTTATGCCAGTTTCTTTTCCTCCTTCTGCTAGAGTATCTGTCAAACGTAGATTTCTCCAGAATGTCTCATTGTGTCCAGTGATAATGTCATGAAATGGAGAAAGCACATAAGAATAATAATCTTGAGACCAAGCCCAGTAATTAACAATTCTTGCCGCTTCTTCAGGATCTTTTGGAGTTAGAGGACCTTCATATTTTGTAACCAAATATTGAACTATAGCCGTAGAGTCATTCAATTCAAGTCCATTGGCATGATCTTTCATCCAAGGTACTGTACCATATGCCGCCTCAGTGTCTTTGTCGAAATCTTCTCCCATTGGCTTAGACATCATGGCGTTTACTTTAATTCCGTGCATCGAACAAATAATATTAATCTGTTCCCCTCTACCTACAATTGGAAGGTAGGCTAAATCAATCTCAGCCATTTAGTGACTCCTTTTTTTTATTTTTTTCATTATAACAATCTCAAATAAGTTTACATTATAATCATAAATTATTTTTATGTTTTTTTTTAAAAAATATTTTAAATTTAATATAATAAAAAAATTAAATTTTGGCTACACTTTGTTCACATTTACAAAGTCATTTTTGAAAATTATAGTAAAATTAATATAAGTAAGGAGCTTAATTATGAAAATTATATCACACGCAAAACTAACTAAAAGTTATGAGCATTGGAAACAAGCATTTGATGAAAACGAAAGTTTAAGACAAGAATATGGGGTTACTGTACTAGCTTACGGACATCCCAAAGATAACAAAGATGAAATATATACTGTTCTTCAAGTTGAGTCTATGGAGCGAATGCAAGAAATGCTCAATTTACCTTCAATGGTAAAATTAAGAACAGAAGCAGGAGTAGATCTTGAAACTCAAACATTCATTATGTTAGAAGGTGGAAATTAATATTAAAATATGTCTAATCCTTTTATTTTAATAGCAAGAATACGTGTAAAAGAAGGTAAGGTTGAAGAGTATCTTAAGATAGCAAAAGAAGCTGATGACGCCGTTAATGATTCAGAACCAGATATGCTAATCCATACTTTTGATCAAGATCCAACAGATCCATTAGAATTTACCTGGAGTGAAGTCTACCGAACCAGTGAAGCAATGGTTCATCACATTAATAACCCTCCTGTTGTATCTTATGTAGAAAAACATCAAGAAATAGCCGATAAATTTGAAATAGAAGTTTACGGAAATATTACTGATGAGACTATTAAAGCCATTGAAGCTCTCAATGTACCCTTCAAGCACTTTAAAACAACAGAAGTTGGCTACATAAGAAAAGAAAAATTTATTTAAAATACGATTAAATAAAATATTGTTTTATATATTATTTTCTAAGTAATATTGAATTGGTTTTGCAGATTTTGAAATTATTGAAAAGATTATTTGCGTTTCTTCATCTTCTTTCAAATATAATTTTCTTGTACACTTTTGCTGATTAATGATTTTTTTATTATCCCTATTCGTTTTTGTTAAAATGACTAACCATTTCTCTGATTTGAATAATCTTCCACATTTTTCAACAATAGATTTATTTGTTTCCAATAAAAATTGATCAAAAGGAGGATCAGCTATGAAAAACCCAACAGCTTCCGTTTCTCCATCTTTTAAAACAGCTGTTTTAAAATCGAGATTATCAAAATGATACAGAATATTCGTTTTATCCCTATTCATATTTTTTAAATTTTGATTATCGTACAGCAATTCCCCTCTTATTCTTGCTGATTTAAATTCAAATTCTCTATTTTTATTAATAATTGGGTTTTGCGTAGCGATAAAGTCCAGTTCATTGTGAGGAATAACTAAGAATGTATCTTCCTTTTTATATTTAGAGAGTAAAATTAATTCATTAAATTGTTTTATTTGCTCTTCCAGTTCTTGTTGTTTTTTTAATTTTAATCTTTTAGCATTATCTTTTAATCTTTTTTGATTAAGTGCAACAAGTTGTTTTTCTTTTTCTATTCTTTCCTTTTCTTGTTTTTTTAGTGCTAATTGTTTTTTCTTTTCCTCATCATTCTTTTTTTGATCTCTTAATTTTTTAAATTCATTAAAAAATTTTTTATTATTTAAAAGAAGTGCTATTTCATAATTTGCACCACTTTGATGTGTGTAGTGGCCATAATTTTGTCGATCATAATTTAAAAGTTCATCTACCATTTGATTTTTATGAAAAAAATAAGGTGCAAAACTTATTCTCGGATAATAATTTTCTTCCTTTTGTCTTTTGGATGCTTCTTGAGTTTTATCCTCCTTATACTCAAGGCAATTTTCCCATTCTTTTTCATTTGTATAAATATTAATTTTTTCAAAATTTTCAAAAAGGGATAAGCTGTATTCTATTGCATCGGATGGAGTACCAGAATTGTTGACACTTAAATCCCATTGAGCATCTCCTATTCTGTCCCAGTGAAATAAAAAATCACTCATAAACTGAGTTGCCCAAATATTATAATCTGCTGCAGTACATCCTCTTGATGAGTCTCCAATATTACTACCATCTTCTCTGATACCACTCATGTAACGGTGAAAGGCAAGATAAGCCATATCAATGTATAATTCTTCTTTAGTCCAAATCCCTATTCTTAAAAGTGTTTGTGCTCTTAAAATTCCTCCATTTTTACAAGCCTCTCTTTTATCTTTGTAAGAAAGAATTTTTGTAGGACAATATGTTCTTATGCCTTTACCCGTTCTATCTGCTGGAAATAATTCGAGAGCTCTATTTTTCATCCATGAATTAAGCTCATTATATTCGTCTTCAGTCCAATTAAATGAAGAATGAAGTAATTCGATTGCAATTAAAATTTTATTTAGATCAATTATATAGTTAAATAAATTTCTATCTTCTTTTTGGAATATAATATCTCTTTTAGGTGAATCATTTTTTATCCAATTTTTAATCATACTCTTAATTTGTTCACGCATTTCTTCTTCATATATCGCTCTTAAATAAATTAAATTAAATCCACTAGAACATATAACAAAGCCATCTCTTTGACTGCCCTTAGACCAACTTTGAGTACCATCTAAATTTTTAGATTGATTTTCAGCTATATAATTTACTTGACCATACCAGTCTAAACAAAAATTTACTCTTTCATTATGTCTATTTTTAAAAATTTGTTCGCGAAAATCTTCATTTAAATATTCATATATTTTTTGTGTATCATCGATTGAGGTGAATAAAAAAGAAGCTTTATTTAAATCGTATTTTGGGATTTGTACTTTGTATCTTTTTTGATACTTTTTTAAGAATGTGAAAGCTTTTTTTTCAGAAGGTAAAAACCACCCTTTTTGAGGTTTAGTAATTCCTAAACAATTTAAATTTCTTTTGTTATGTTCATTAAAAGTACTTATTAAATCTAAATGTTGAAGAGACTCACATAATTGATCATCTGTTAGTTGCTCAGCTTTAATATTATTCGTCACTAAATCAGTAAGTAATTTATTTACTTCATTTGATTTAGCATGAATTAAAGAAGGGAATATTAAAAGAAAAAATAAAAAAAGTTTCATTTAAATTGATCTTCTATACTAAGTTATTTAATTTATTAATACGCTTCTTAATTAAAAGCACCCTAATAGAGTGCTTCATGAATTATGCAGTAGGAGGAGAAAAATCAACTTTATTTCCCATTTCTCTAACTTTGTTTAAATCAACAGACTCTAAAGTAACTGCCTCGGTAAGAGTTCCTGCTGCTTTTGCTTTTAATGCACATGCAGCCATACTTTCAAATGAGTCTGCTTCAGTAATCATGACAAAATCATACTGCCCTCTTGTTATATGATAATCAATTAATTTGCCCCCAACACTGCTAACCATTTTTTCCATAGCTGCTTTTCTGTCTGAGTCTCCATTAATGATACCATCTGCACCTTTTTGGGAATAAATACCTAATGATATAAAAATTGACATTTAATAATCTCCTTTCAATTTAATAATTATAAATTTAAGCACTAATTTTATTAATTAATTCTTTTGCTTTTTTAATATTTTCTTCAAAATAAGGGTAATGTTTAGGTAATAATTCAAAATTAAAATTAGTATTTTTAGGAAATTGCAATTCATCAAATATTTCATCAAAGGGGATATTACCCCATCCTAATGGCAAATGAATATCACCCAAACCATAACTAACTGCTTCAGATTTATAAAACGTTGGCATTTTTTGCAATAATCCAAAAGAGTCGTGCATGTGGAGATGCTCACTTAATGGAGCCATTGTTTTTATTTCACTTATATAATCAGCATTATTATAATTACAGTTAATATAAGCGTGAGAAAAATCTAAACATGCTTTAATTCTTTTATGATTGATTTGATTTAAATTATTCGCAATTTCACTTGGTAAAGGAGCGTAAGCCTCCATATTAAATGGAAATAAGCACTCAATAGCTAGAGTAACGTTACAAGAATCAGCTAAACTCGATAATTCTTCATAACACTCGTTTTGTTTTTCTAATAATTCACTGTAATGATTTTTATCTTCAAATATTTTTTTGGTTGTATATCCAAAATGGGTCACTAAATGCGAAGCACCTAATTCACCTGATACTTCAATATTTTTTTTTAAAACCTCTTTGTGATCAGTAAAAAACTCTTCATCCATTAAGTTTACTGAAAGTTCTCCGTGAACAGTATAATTAAAGTCAAAAGTAGAAATAATTTTTTTTAGTTTATCTATTTCGGGTTTAAAAATTTTTTTTCCCACAATTATATCTAAAGCATAAATTGGTAATTCTATTGAATCTACTTCTAATAATTTAAATTGAGTAAGTTCTCCTTCTAGAATTTCTAAATTACTACTACTATTATTGTTTACAGATGTTCCAGTAATTGAAAATCCAACTTTATTCATAAATTTTCAAGTAGGTTATATTTATTAAAATAATGTTAAGAAAAAAAAACTTTTTTAATTTTATATTCTTAGTAAAGTAATCATAATGTTACATAAAGTTCCCGTTCATAAACTGGGTATAGGTTCGATTTTTTCTTATGGTTTTCTTTTTTATTTATTTGCACCAGTAAAACCTTATTTGTCTAATTTTTTAGAAACTTCAGAAACTTCCATCCTTATAATTTTAACTATAAATTTACTAATTCAAGCAGCAATAATGCCTATCATTGGTAAATATATTGACAAATTTGGTGGATTAAAGGTGATGAGGATAGGTTTTATTATTGGCAGCATAGGTATTTGTTGTTTGGGTTTAATTGAATTGAATTATATATATTTTCAAAATTTTTTTTGGTTATCGTTATGTCTTATTTTAATATCAACAAGTCTTTCTATGTGTGGTTATGAATGTTCATTTAGTACAGTCATACAATTAGATGAAAAAAATTCTAGGAAAAATATTTCCATAATTACTTTTTATGGCGGAATTGCAAGTACTATAACCTGGTTATGTATTTTCCCACTAATAGATATTTATAATCTATTAATTTCTTGTCTCATAATAAGTAGTTTATTATTAATTTATTCATTGATTATTAATTATGAAATTAAAAATCATACGCATTTAAATATACAAAAAAATAAATTTAAAAAATTCAATTTCCTTAAATTGGATATAAAACAAAGATTAATTTTTCTAATATTAAGTATATCAAATTTCTTAAATGTCTTGGTATTTGCATCACTAACACTTTTTTGGATAAATTGGTTTTCAGAAATTTATGAAAACCCAAGCTTAGCAATAATATTAGCAAGCATTTATGGCCCCTTCCAAACTATTGGAAGATTAATCGAGATGTTTTTTGGATCAAAATTTGACGCAAGAATAACGGGAACGATTGGATGCATAATTACTGCAATTAGTCTTATTTTTGTTCAATTTGATAATATATACTTTTCAATTTTATCAATGATCTTATTTGGGATGGGTCACGGTGTCATAACTGTTACATTTGGATTTGTTACTAATCTTTACTTTGATGCAAAGATTTATGGTCAGGCAAAAAGTTTAATTGCATCTACAAGCAATATAGCAATGGCTATTGGCCCAAGTCTTGGTTCATTTTTATATTTTTATAGTGGGTATTTGATGTTTACATCGATGCTTGTAATTAAAATAATAATGACTTTGATGTTTGCTTTATTAATAATTTTCGAACCAACGAATGATGTTCATAAAAACATAAAATTTCACAGAAAATAATAATTAAAAGAAAATTTTAATAAAAAGTTCATCAAAAAAGTTAAGGTTTTATTAAATTCAATTTACTCTTTTGCCTTTAACATAAACTTCTTTAATTAATGGAGTATTTTCTAAATATGAAACTCTAAGAAAGTCTGATCTTTTATTAATCTCAATGTGACCCCTGTCATCTAAACCAACTGAATTTGCTGGATTATAAGAAACTAATTTAGTAGATTCACTTAAATTCACACCTTTATCTAATAATTTAAATACAGATTGTATTAGACTCAAAGGAACATAATCAGATGAAAATATATCAACTAAATCAAAGTTGTTATCCACTAAATCATTTACCGAAACATTATCCGAGTGTGATTTATTTCTTATAAAATTTGGAGCACCTAAAACTGTTTTCATTTTAAGTTTTTTTGCTTGTTTTACAGCTTCTAAGGTAGTTGGAAATTCACTAATGTAAATTCCATTTTTGCTTGCTTCATTTACATGTTCTTCTGTTGTATCATCGTGAGAGGCCATAATAATTTTTTTATCTCTCCATATATTCGATACTTTTGGTCTATTCTTTTTTTCAGCTTCTTTTGCAGTTTCTTCTAATCTTAACATTTTTTCATCAAAATCATATGTACCATGAGATGTAACATTGCTTCCTTTACTGTAAAATTCTAGCATTTTTTCTTTATTTCTCCATTGTCTTTGTCCAGGAGTATGATCCATTAAAGAAGCTAAAGCTATATATTTGTTATCAGAATATTTTTCTAATGTATCTAAGAGTTCAGGGTCAGATAATTCACACCTATAGTGAAGATGGTGATCAGCTTTGAATAAACCTAAATCCTTACCTCTAGTAATTGAAGTTATTATATCATCCAAAATACTAGTTCTAATTTTTGTATAGTTTCCAACTAATATTGCATCAAAAACTGTTGTAATACCTGAAGAAATAATTTCATTATCATTAGCTATTGCAGCTGCAATTTTATTTGGCCAAATTGCATTTGGTCTAGGAATAAAATGTTTTTCTAAGTTATCTGTATGAAGCTCTATAAATCCTGGGAATAAATAATCACCCTCAAAATCAATTGCATTAGAGTTATTTAAATCACCCTTATCAATGTTTAAAATTGTTTCATTAAAATTTATTGAGCCAATAAAAGTATCATTTAAAGTAACTATATTTGCATTTTTAATTATCATTTGGAATGTATTTTTCTAAGTTAATTTCTCTTGTACATATTTCATTTCTAATTTTGTTATCATGAACTATAACTATTATTGTTACATTTTTTTTAAGTTTGGATTTAATCATATCAATGACAATGGATTTATTAATATCGTCGAGAGATGCTGTTGGCTCATCTAATAAAAGAATAGAATAATTTCCAATTAATGTTTTTGCTAAATTTACTCGTTGTTGTTCGCCTCCAGAAAAAGTCAATGGTGATAAATTCCACATAGATTCCTGTATATTTAATTCAGATAAAAGTTTTTTTATTTTTATTAATGAGTGTTCATCAAATAAAGACTGTTGTTTTAGAGTATCAGATACTATTTCAATTGTCGGAACTCTAGGTAAAACTCTTAAAAACTGACTTACATATCCAATGAAATATTTACGAAGATTTATTATTTGATGTTCTAATGAATTAACAATATTGATTTTATTATTATTATTATAAATATTAATTTCACCTGAAGAAGGTAAATAATTTCCATATAACATTTTTAAAAATGTAGATTTACCAATTCCAGATTTTCCAACTAGCGCAATACATTCTCCTGTCTTTATTTCTAAATTAATATTATTTAAAACATTTAATACAGTGCCCTTCTGATTATGCAGAATAAATTTCTTATTAACGTTTTTTAATTCGATAATTTTCATTATTAAACTTGTAAAATAGATGAAGTTAAAAGTTGTGTGTAGGAATGTTGAGGATCATCCAAAACTCTATCTGTTAATCCTGTTTCTACAACTATGCCATCTTTCATAACCAATAATTTATCAGTTAAAAATCGCACAACTGCTAAATCGTGTGTTACTATAATCATAGTAACATTAATATCTCTTACAATGCTCTTAATAGTATCTAGTATTTTAGCTTGTACAGATACATCAAGGCCTCCAGTTGGCTCATCCATAAACACTATCTGCGGGTTTGATGATAATATTTTTGATATTTGAAGTCTTTGCTGCATTCCTCCTGAAAAACCTATAGGAAATTCATCAATTCTATCTGAATCCATCTCAGTTTTTTCCATCCAATATTTTCCAGTATTTCTTAAATGTGAGTAGTTTTTTTCAGATACATTGAGAAGTCTCTCTGCAATATTACCCCCAGCACTAATTCTTAAATTTAAACCATCTCTTGGATTTTGATGAACTATCCCCCACATGGATCTCATCAATTGTCTTTTTTCTTGTTCTGGTAGAGAAAGAAAATCTTTTACACCACCTTGTTCTAGCGATATGTTAATTTTTCCTGAAGATGGATAAATTTCTCCTGATAAGCACTTTAACAAAGTACTTTTCCCTGATCCAGATTCACCAACGATGCCTAAAATTTCACCCTTATACAAATCAAAATTTATATCTTCGCAACCAATTTGGCTTCCATAAAAATGAGTAAGATTTTCTACATGCATAATTTTTTTAATATTCATTTATTTTTCTCAAGATTGCTGTTGCAAAAATCTGTATCCGAACATATAAAATTTTTTTCACCTTCATTATTAATAATTATTTCATCTAAGTAACTCTTCGTTGAACCACATATTGAACAACATTCATCCCATGTTTGTATTTCAAAGGGATGATCATCAAAATCAAGACTTTTAACTTTAGTGTAAGGTGGAATTGCGTAAATTCTTTTTTCTCTTCCTGCGCCAAATAATTGTAACGCTTCCATATTATTCATTTTGGGATTATCAAATTTAGGTATCGGTGTTGGATCAGTAATATATCTATTATTGGTTTCTACTGGATAAGCCCAAGTTTTTATTACTGAGCCAAATTGAGAAATTTCTTCGTATAATTTTACATGCATTAATGCATATTCTTTATATGCATGAAGTTTTCTAGTTTCTTTTTCTTTAGGCTCTAATTTTCTTAGAGGTTCTGGTTGAGGAACTTGGTAAACAATGATTTGATCTTTATTTAATGTTGTTTCAGGAATACGATGTCTAGTTTGTATCAAGGATGCTTCTGCAGTTTTATCTGTAGTCATAATATTACATACACGTTTAAAAAAATTTTTAATAGAAACAGCATTGGTAGTATCATCAGCACCCTGATCAATGACTTTTAGAATATCTTCTTTACCAATTATGGAGGCTGTAACCTGGATACCTCCTGTTCCCCATCCATATGCTAATGGCATTTCTCTTCCTCCAAATGGACATTGATAGCCTGGAATGCAAACAGCTTTTAGAATTTTTCTCCTTATCATTCTTTTAGTTGCTTCATCTAAATACGCAAAATTAAAACCAGTTTTCATAATTTTTTTCCTTGCAGTATTTCATTTCTAAGTTTTCGAATAAGGTTTAGCTCTCCTTGAAAGTCAACATAATGAGGAAGTTTTAGATGTGTTACAAAACCTTGTGCCTCAACATTATCAGTATGATAGAGAACAAATTCTTGATCTTGAATTGGGAATTTGATTTCTTCACCGTACCCTTCACTCTTTAATGCTCTATCCACAATAGAAATAGCCATGGATTTTCTTTCATTATAGCCAAATGTTAGACCATAACCTCTCGTAAATTGGGGTGGGGTATTTTTATTTCCTTCAAATTGATCTATCATTTGACATTCAGAGATTTCAATTTCGCCAATACAAATTTCAAAACCTAATTCATCTGGTGAAATAAAAATATCAACAATACCGTATTTAATTTCTCCAACAAAAGGATGAGTTCCTTTACTTCCAAATCCCCTAATAGCAGAATAAGATAAACCTAGAAGAAAACCCTCATCACCCCTAGCTAGTATTTGCATCCATTGATCTCTGGATGCAGGAAATTTCATAGGATCTCTCGTAACATCAAATGGATTATCATTTAAATTGTTAATTTCCTGCTCTAATAAATTCTCATTATTAAGATAATCAATAACACTAGGAAATTCTTTATTTTTAGGTTCTTGGTTATTGATGTTTTCATATGAATTTATTTCATCTTCTTTCATTAGAGAAAAAT
>CACBMH010000010.1 GCA_902539825.1 uncultured Alphaproteobacteria bacterium | reverse complement strand
CGCAGTTGCATTTAAGAATGCTTTTTGCCAAGCGACAGTTTGTACACCAAGTCGTTGCTCATTTATGACTGGCTGGTATCCACATGTACATGGTCATAGAACAATGCATTATATGCTACATACTGATCAAGGAGACTCAAGTATTTTATCCGAACTAAAAAATAAAGATTACTTTATATGGTGGGGTGGAAAAAATGATTTGATAGCAGGACAAGAGGGTTATCGTAATCATTGTGATATTTATTTTGAACCAACTAATAGAGATTTTCAAAAATGGGGCTATACTCAACAACCAGGCACACATGGGGGAGATTTATCATGGCGAGGACCTGAAGATGGAGATAATTATTATAGTTTCTTCAAAGGAAAATTAGATAAAAAAGATAAAGATATTTATTTCGATGACGATTGGTCCATGGTTTATGGAGCATTGGATTTTGTAAAAAATTATAAAGAAGATAAACCATTCTGTTTATTTCTACCACTTGGTTATCCGCATCCTCCTTACTGTGTAGAGGATCCATGGTTCTCTTCAATTAATCGAAGCGTAATACCTAATAGATATCAATACAAAACTTGGGAAGACAAGCCAAGTCTTTTAAAAGGAATTATGGATGGACAAAGAATGCAAGATTGGACCGATGAACGTTGGAATGAATTACGAGCGGTATATCTTGGTATGTGTGCAAGAGTAGATTATCAATTTGGACTTTTGGTCAATCAATTAAAAAAAAATAATTTGTATGATGATACTTTAATAATTTTTTTATCTGATCATGGTGACTTTACAGGTGATTATAATTTAGTTGAAAAAACACAAAATACTTTTCAAGACTGTCTAACGAATATACCTCTTATAATTAAACCACCAAAAAGTGAAAATACATTAAATGGTGTAAGCGATGCGATGATTGAATTGATAGATATTGCTGGAACGATATATGATTACAGCAATATTGAGCCTTCCTATTGGCATTTTGGTAAAAGTATAAAAAATTTTATTGAACAGAAAACTGATAATCATAGAGAAGAAGTATTTACGGAAGGTGGCAGGCTTAGATTAGAAAGACAAGCAAGTGAAAATCAAAGTTTAAATTTACCTCATGGCTTATATTATCCAAGAGTAAGCTTACAAGGTCAAGAGGATGAGATTTTAATGCATACAAAAGCAACAATGTGTAGAAATAAAAAATTTAAATATATCAAAAGAGCGTACGAGAAAGATGAGCTTTATAATTTAATCGAAGATCCAGGAGAAATTAATAATGTTATTGATGATCCTCAATATGCGTCAGAACTTAAAAACTTAAAAGAAAAAATGCTTTCATGGTACCAAGAAACTTGTGATGTTGTTCCATTAAAAGGTGATGAAAGAAATTTTAATTAATATAATTCGTTTTCAATTCTTGTAAGCCAATAGTCGACATCCATTTTTTTGTGACCAGTTAATAACCGCCAAAACTTGACAACATTTATTTTATCAAGTCTATTAGTATCTGCTTCTTGCCAAGGATAGGACCTCATTAAAATATCATTGATAGTTTGATCCTTAGTTTCATCAGTCCAATACAAAGCTCGATTTGGTAAAGGTTGATATTTTTTTTCAGGATCCCATAATAGTTCTTGTTTCTCAGTAGGCTGTAATCTTACTTTAAACATATATCTGATATCATCTGAAAAATTAACTCCAGCACCATGCCACAATCCATTATGGAAAATTCCTATTGTACCTGCTTTACATATGATATTTTTTTGTCCTTTTATATTTTGATATTTTGCGATCCCCATTTCATTTACTATTCTTAAATGTGTACCAGGAATATATCTTGTACCACCCATTTCTTTAGTAACAGCAGTTGGAAAGTAAAATAATTGGATATCGAAAGTAGTTCTTGGATCAATTGTGCTATCTTGATGATTTACTTGTGACATTTGTCTTTGATTTGCTTTTTCATAATATTTAGAAGGAAATGTTAAGTGAAGAAATTGATGGTCAACTACAGTTTTTGAACCAACTAAACTATTGATTGCTCCTGAGACAATTTCATTTTTAAATATTTTTTCCAAAGGAGAGTTTAAAGGGTAGGCATCTTTCAATGCAGTCCCAGCAGGTATTCTAGGAATACTACTAGAGGATTTTATATTTTGAAAGTAGTGCTGAATATTATCAACATCATCAATATCAGTATGCCCAATATCATTTAAAAATTCTTTATTGATATCTTCATCAATTAAACCTTCAAAAAAAAGACAGCCACTATTTGCAAATTCTGCCATTAGCTCAGTTGACAATAATTTTGTCATTTTAAAAATCTCCTTCTTCTATTTTTTCAAAAAAAAACTCATGCTTTAAATATGAAGTTCTAAATTCTTGACCAGGATGCTCTGGAATAGATTGACTCGATTGAAACAATCTCCATCCATCCAATAAAGCGTCAAGACCAGTGGGATAAGGTGGTTCATCACTATCCCCTGTCATATGAAGTTTTTTTCCTGTCCCATCAAAAGTTGCCCAAGAAATAACTTCTGCTTCTAGACTTGGAAACTTTAAATAAAGAACTAAAACTTTTTGTCTTTTGGTCATTTAGTTTTCTTTAAAATAATTTTTTAATATTTCCTTTGGAGGATCATATGTTTTAATTTCATTCAGCATAAGATTTTTATATTTGTTTATCAAATCTTCATCATTAATAGGATTTAATTGGCCAGGATCTTCCTTCAAATTATAAAGAGCACATTTAGTATCTTCTAATGATTTATGTGGATCCGATTTTCTAAGAATTCTATTAACTTTCATTACTGGAATATTTTTAGTAAAGTTAAAAGGCTCATGCATTGTAGCAGTTTGCAACTCTTCGTGTGAAAAAAATTGCCTCATATTGGTTGGCATCAATGTATATTGAAATCTACTTCTATCGTATTGATCAAAATTTTCTGGAAAATGAAAATATGTATAATTTCCATCAGATATATTTATTCCCCCGCCCCAATATCCATACAAAGCAAAATGCTCATTTTCACTGTCTTTATCTAGAAAGTTTAATATAGATTTACCTTTAACCTCTTTAGGAAGATTGTGGCCATGCATTGTCATGAATGTTGGCATCAAATCAATATTTTGAGTTACAACATTTCTTTGCTCGCCCGAATATTGTTTGTATTCCGGGTGATAAAAATAAAAAGGTATATTTGCAATTTCATTATACAAAGGCATTCTGTTTTTAGCCCACCAATCATGTTCTCCGAGCATGAAACCATGATCAGTAGTTAAAATCAATGCAGTGTCATTCCATAAATTATTTTCATCAAAATAATCTAAAACCGTACCAAGTAAATAATCACATAGACCAACTAAAGCAATGTAATTGGCTTTTAACTCTGCAACCTCATCATCTGTTTCTTTCACTCTATCATACTGAGGCCAATCTAATCTTGGGCCAGTATAATTTGTTTTTAGTTTTTCTCTAAATCGCTCTGGCGCAAAAAAAGGTTCGTGAGGATCAAAAGTTTCCAGTTGAAGAAACCAATTATCAGCATCTTTATTAATATTTATAAAGTCTAAACCAGATTCAAAACATTTAACTGAAGGAAAATCTTTTTCTTCTTTAATAAATTCACTATTGATTGCGTAATGATAATAACCTGTTTCCCTATCAGTTAAATTTAATTGTGATTGATGATATTTTTCTCTTAATTTTTCAAGTGGTGGTTGAACCATGGCTTTCCACGGGTCACTCTCTTGTCCTCTAATAAAATCCCATGAGTTAAATCTATTATGATAGGTTGCTCCACCATCTTCAAAATAATGGTAATGATCAGTCACAAGATGGGTATACGTATTATTTAGTCTTAAGATTTCTGGAAATGAATTATCAAATGGTTCTAAAGGACCCCATGCACGGTGAAGAAAACTTAATCGACCTGAATGCATATCACGTCTTGCCGGCATACAAGGCATACTACCAATATAATGATTATTAAATTGAACTGATTTTTTTGCTAATCTGTTAAAATTTGGTGTTTCAATATATTTACCACCATAAGAATTTAACATTCTTTTATTTAATGAATCAAATAAAAGAAAAACTGTTTTCATAAATACCAGACTAATACGAAAAAAATAATTATTAAAGTTTTTTCTTTAATCTATGAAAAGAATCAGGATTTAATCCCATTTGACCAGGATTATTTACATTTTTAGCTTTTGTAATTTTAGTTGTTATATTTTCAACTTTTTTAATTTTACTTTTAATCTTTTTTCTTAAGGAGGTTACTATTTCATCATAAGTATTAATACCAATTAAGTTATTTAATTCATACGGATCAGCATCAAGATCGTATAGATTTGTTTCTGTGTATTGATTTGATGAAGGTTTGTCACTTCCATTAGAATCTTGATCAGCAATACAATATTTCCATTTTTCAGTTCTTAAACTTCTAGCTAATTGACTTTCACTAATTTGGATAAAAATTTCGTTATCCCATTTTTTGGAAGTTTTATTCACTAAAGGCAATACTGATCTACCATCACAATGAGAAGTATTTTTGACTTTTGCTAAATCTAATATTGTTGCATGAATATCTAGAATGTTGGTAAGTTCTTTTATACGTCCACCTTGCTGAAAAACATTTCCAATCAAAGATGTAGGAACTCGTATTGAACTTTCATGACATGAACGTTTATATTCTCTATTTCGTGTTTTAAAATTATTTCCATGATCAGATGTAAAAATAATGGCACTATCATCAAATAATTTTAAACTTTTGATGACATCAATCATTCTGCCATAAGCTTCATCTATTCTCTTCACCATTCCATAGTAACCACCTAAATGGCGAGGAGAAGATCCAACTAGAGTTGAAAGATCTGGTGGTGACCACTTGCCTGTATATTTTTCTCTGTATCCAATAGGTGGTGGATAATCATCTGTATTATTTTGATGATGTGGCTCAATAAGAGAAACAAAAAGAAAAAATGGTTTTTTTTGATTTAGTTTTATAAAATTTATAGCTGCATCAGTTATTGCATCAACTCTATATCCTGGAAGAAATACTTTTTTATTTTGTCCATCATAAACATATGTTTCATAAGCATCAGAAGTAAATTCTAATAGATTTGATCCCAACCAATAATCATAACCACCTCTATCCTCTTTTTTAACTGGTTCAGAAGAGCCAAGATGCCATTTTCCAATATATCCAGTGGCATAACCTTCTTTTGATAAATATTTTGCAAGAGTTTTAATATTTTTTTTTAAAGGTATTCTATTTTTAAAACATCCAGTTTTTGTTGCATACATTCCTGATTGTAATGAAGCTCTTGCAGGCCCACAAACTGGTTGGCATGTAAATGAATTATAAAGATGTGTACCTTCAACTGCATAATGATCAAAGTTCTCCATCAATGATAATGGATTGCCATGTAAACTAGAAGTATCCCAACGTTGTTGATCAGTAAAAAATACAATGATATTTGGTTTAGATTTAGTATTCATTATGATTTAGATTTATTTATTAAAAGGTTTTCCTTTATATTTCATAAGATTGTCAGCATGTTTTTTTCTATCTGTTTTTTCAAGACGCTCAACATATGTATTCCAGACTTTTGAATAAATATTTGCATGATGAGGACCGCCTTCTCTAATTACACCTTGAAGTGGATCTCCTCTATCAGCCTCATACATATTTTCTTCAATCCACTCATCGATTAAAAACATTCCAAGAGCTACGAGATCTTTATGCTGATCTGCTAGGTTATTCAACTCATGCGGATCCTTTTCAATATCAAAAAGCATATATTTTGGAAAATCTTTTAAACCAGTATCGTACGTTCTTATCAGTAACCAATTATCCCATCTTACAGATCTTTGACAACTCCAAGCACCATGACTAATAACTAAATAATCTCTTCCATTTGATGATTTACTATTAGTTAAATTTTCAGTGAAATTAATACCATCCCATCTATCAGGTTGAGTAGATGAAGTAATTTGAGAAATAGTTGAAGTTAAATCTAAATTATAAAATTTATTCTCTACAGTACTTCCTTTATTTGTATCTGTTATCCCCGGCCATCTAATTATTAATGGAACTCTATTAGTTATATGATCAGCTGTTTGGTGATCTCCCCAAACATTTAACTCGCCTTGATTTTCTCCATGGTCTGCTGAAATAATTATTGCTGTATCATCCCAAAGATTCATTTTTTTTAAGTCTTCAAAAACTTTATTTAAATAAAAATCAGCGTACTTAATTCCAGTATCATATGCATCAATTTGTTCTTTAGCATCAGAAGTATTTTTAATTTCACCTACTCCCATTGTATACTTTCCTCCAAGATCTTCATCAAATCCTGGAACTTCTCTAGCGCTATGCGGTCCGAAACTATTCCTTTGTTTTTGAATTAATTCTTCTGTCACCCATTCTTCGATAGGATCATCTTTAAAAGGATTTCCAAAGTCTTCAGGCGTATCATACGGAGTATGAGGATCCCACATATTTACATGTAAGAACCAATTTTCTTTTTCTCCATTATTTTCTAACCACTTTTTTATAACAGGGTAGACTTCATCAGCATTTTCTAAACCACCTTTTCCAGTGTCATATGTTTCGGTAAAACCAAACCAAACTTGATAGGCCGTATGTCTTTCAGGAAAAGGACTAATACTTGCTGTATAATATCCTGCATCTCGAAGAACTTTACCAAGAGATGTAAAGGCATATTCTCCTCTTAAACCGCCTTTAAATTCTCTATTCCAAATATTTTTTCTAGGAGCAATATCAGAGAATTCACCACCATGATTAACAACTCCAGTTTTGAAGCCAAAATTGCCGCCAAACAAAGCAGTTCTACTAGGTAGGCACGGTGTGTCAGTTGAATAAAAATTAGTAAACTTGACTCCTTCTTTTGCTATTGAGTCAATAGTAGGAGATGTGTCTCTATGATAACCATAACATCCTAAATGATCAGGCCTTAAAGAATCTATGTCTACGTATAAAATTCTCATCTTTATCCTTTCTTAATTAAGCTCCTGAAACTCTTTTCATTTTTGATGTTTCATCTTTTAATGTAGCTTGTGCAAACTTAAATAATAAATCTTTTTTTAATGTTTGTGCGTTCGTATTATCCCATAAATTATTATATTCGTTTGGATCATTTTCTAAATCAAAAAGTTCACCGTAATTAGCTTCTCGGTAAATAGAAATTTTATAATTATCATTAATATAAGTTTTTAAATGAGGCATTCTTGGATTATGTCTATTTTCAACAAAAATATGTGAACGGTTGCTTTCCTTGTTGCCATAAAATACATCCGTTTGATCCACTCCTTGCATTTGGGTTGGTATATCAATGCCCGCGACTTTTAAAAATGTTGGTGCAAGATCAACTAAACTTAATAAAGATGAAGATGATGAATTTTGAGGAACTTTAGATGGCCATCTAACAATGAATGGTAAACGGAGCATATCTTCATAGTGGAAAGGACCTTTAGCAATTAAACCATGCTGTCCTATAAAGTGACCATGATCAGTAGTAAAAATAATTATGGTATTATCAAGTTCACCCATTTGATCTAACTTATTAATTATTTTTCCAATATTCTTATCCATAAAACTAACCATGCCATAATAAATTGCCATGTCTTTTTTTAATTCTTCCATAGGATACAAATGACTCATACATCCATGTGCGTTAAATGGTGAATGCCAATTTTCGAAATCAGGATTTGTCGTTTGTGTTTTTCCAAAATGTGGTGGATTTAATTCGTGTTCACCTTCTTTTAACGTTCCAGGTGACATGTCTTCTGGATTATACATTGATGCCCATGGTTCACTTAATACATATGGTGGGTGTGGATCTTGAAAACTTGTCCAAAGAAAAAATGGCTTGTCATCTTTTTGTTGATCTAAAAATTCAATTGATCTTTCGGCTGTCCAATTTGTGTAGTGATGTTTTTCGTCTAACTTCCAAACCCTATCCGGTCTTGCCCAGTAGTCATATTCACGAGCAATTGGAGGAGCATATTTAGAAGTTTCACCAGGCACTGGTTGAAAATATTCTTTCCAATCACTAAGACCGTTTTGTTCCATCCAAATTGCATAATGTTGACCTACATGACTTTCATCTGCATGATTACGTGCTAGCTCAATATGTTCAAAGCCATACCAAGGTCCTTTAAAATTTTTCCAAAATTCTAAATCTCTTAAAGTCGGTTGTCCTTCTATAGATTCCTGACCTGGAACTGAAGTTAATGGCTGGAAATGTGCTTTACCTATTAGTCCAGTTGAATATCCATTTTTGTATAAAAGTTCTCCAATAGTTTCTACTTCTTCATCTAATTTAACACCAATTGTCCAGGCTCCATGAGAAGACGGATATTGTCCAGTAATAATACTTGCTCTTGATGGTGTGCAAACTGGTGATGGACAATAAGCTCTTGTAAAATTCATTCCCTCATTACAAAGCTTATCTAAATACGGTGTTTGTATTTTTGAATTAAATTTTCCAATTGTATCGTGATGCTGTTGATCAGAAGTTATTAATAAAATATTTGGTCTTTTCATTTTTACCCTTTTACAGCTCCTTGAACACCTTCAACAAAATATTTTTGCATAAACAAAAACAAAATAATTATAGGCAAAATAGTTATAACAGATGCAGCTGCCATACCAGACCAATCAACAAAGTATTCTCCTTTGAAAGCGTACACACCTACGGATAGTGTTCGTATATCAGGATTACCTAGTGTGATGACGACTGGTAATAAAAAGTCATTCCATGCATGTAAAACTTGTAGAATAGATACTGTAGCTACTACTGGTTTGGTTAAAGGTAACATAATTGAAATAAATGTTCGAACAAAACCTGCCCCATCCATTTTAGCAGCTTCTTCAAGTTCTACAGGAACTCTCGAAAAATATCCTGCAAATAATAAAATATAAATTACAGGGGTGTGCCCTGCTGTTGCGAGTGTTAGTCCAATTAAGTTTTTAGAAATATTCAGATTGTTTAATAAATCAAAAACAGGAATAATTGTGTAACCTTGAGGAATAAAAATTGTACTAATTAAAATTCCGATAAGTATTTTTTTTCCTGGAAAAGAATATCTTCCAATTACGTAACCAAACATACCAGTTGTTACGACAACTATAATTACAGAAACAACTGTAATAATAAGAGTATTAAAAAAATACCTACCCATATTTGCACCAAACCATGCTCTTTCAAAATTTTCCCAAACAAGCCGGTCAGGAATTAAGCCTAAGCCTCCCCAAATTTCAAAATCAGTTTTGAAAGAAGCTGAAAGTACCCACAGTAATGGATAGATCCAAAAGAAAGAGAAAATAATAAAAGCTATAGTTATAATTAAATATTTAACTTGGTTTTTTTCAGCAATAAAATTTAAGTATCTACTCATATTCTTCGAGTTCTCCTCATCCATAACCCCTGAAGCACTGTAATAAATAAAACAGCAACACCCCAAAATACTCCTGCAGCACAAGCGTATCCAAGCCTAGGCATTGTGCCAGAGTCAGTTACAAAAGCTGTTCTAAAAATATATATTTCCATAACTTCACTACTAAAGAATGGTCCTCCAGCAGTCATAGTTTCAATTAAAGGAAAAACATTTAGCGCTCCAACTGCCTCCACAAGAATAATGACAATAGCAAAAGGTAGTACAATTGGTAAAATAATATGGATCCATAATCTATATCCTTCAGCACCATCAATTTTTGCAGCATCATAAACATCTTGTGGAACTGTTTGTAAAGCAGCAAGCCAATACATCATAGTTATGCCTAACCATTTCCAAACATACACGCCCATTACAGTTGGAAGCACTGTGTCTGGATTTCCAAGAAAATCAATTGGAGCAGAAGTTAAATTAGTAGACATTAAAAATTTATTAGCAGGTCCATTAAAAGGGCTAAATACAAAAGTCATTACAATACCAATGATAGCAATTGCAGTAACTACAGGCATAAAAATTACAGTTCGAAAGAAAGGGGCAAGTTTTAAAACCTGATTATTTAAAAATACTGCAATAATGAAACCTAGAACTATTTTAACTGGAACTGTTCCAAACATAAAAATAAAAGAACGAATAAATGCATCCCAAAAAAATTCATCATTGACAGCTTCATAATAATTTTGAAGGCCAATGAATTTTGCTTCTTTTGTAAAACCACTCCAATCTAATAAAGAAAAATACCAAGACATTCCAATAGGATAAATGACAAACATTCCTGTAAGAATTGAGCATGGTAAAACAAATAAGTAACACCATCTTGCATCATATATTTGTTTAGATAGAGGTTTTTTGTGCATAGTAAAAAAAGGCGAATTTAAAAAATTCGCCTTTAGATATTTTGTTTAAAGTTCTTGATACTTTTCAGCACCGTAATTTGAGTATACATCCCAATTAGGGAAGACCCAATCATCACGAGTTACATTAGCACCGTCTGCTCTTGCCTCTTCAACTGCTTTATCAAGAGCATCTTCATACCTTTGATTACAATCTTTAAGCTGTGCTTCCACACCTTTAAGTTGTCCAGTATACAACCCTTGAATAACTAGAGCCAAAGAAGGATCTGGTACTCTAGACTTTGCAGCTACAATACCAACATCTTTATTTCTTACAATTGGATTAGGTCCAACAAGTATGTTTTCAGCAAACATAGCTAACGCTTGTGCTGATGGTCCGGTTAAACCAGCTTTAGCAACTGCATCTGGATTAACAGCTGGATCTGCGGCACCAACAGTTTGAGCCCAGTAAATTTGACCTTGCTCAGTTCCCATAAATCTAATCAGGTCACCAGCAAATGGTCCCATTGTACTATTAGCACTTAACCAAAAAGTATTTGATCCACCTTCTGCAATGTAAAGTGGTTGTGCTTCTTTTCCATCTGGAACTGGTTCACTTGCAATACCATATTTCCAATCTGGAGCATCTCTTCCCCAAACTCCAATACACCAAGGACCCTGGAATATCATTCCTGCTGCACCTTGTGGCATCAAAGCTCTAGCTTGAGGAGCATTCATACTCATAACTCCTGGGAAAGCGCTTCCATCTGATTTTAATTGAAGAAGTAATTCAACTGCTTCCATATATTGATCAGATGCAATTTGGAATTTACCATTTTGGAAGTTAATGTGTCTATTTGTAAAACCACCTCTTCCACTATGTGCTCCACCTACTTGTCCAAACGTATGGACAACATCTTCCCATCGATTAACTTGGTTTCCACCAATGATCCAACCATAATACTGACCATTACCATTTTTAGTAATTTTTTTAGCAGCATCTCTGATTTCAGAATATGTCATACGACCAGCTTGAGGATCATAACCAGCCTCACTCATATATTTTTCACTATAGAGAAGACACGTTCCCGTTCTCTTATTTGCTGTTAAACATGTTCCATAAGTCTTTCCATTGAATTGGTTGACACCAGGTAAATATACACCACTAGGAAATGCAGCTAACCATTCATCGATGTTTTCAATGTAGTCATCCCATGGTTGAACCCAACCTTCAGCTACTGCAACACCTGGATCCATTCCTAACGGTAATTGGAATACATCATGCACAGTTCCATTTCTTATAGCGATTGGAACAATTTTGTTTATTTCTTTCCATGGCAATCCATCATATTCAATAGTGATACCTCTTGAAGCTGCATATTCTGGAAATAATTTTTTCCAAAAGACACCTTTCATATCACCACTATCAATCCATCGCATATTACCACCAGTTGTTGGTAATGGTTTTAGTGGATCAGGAATATTATATTCTCCAGCAAATATTTTTGAAGGTATAGATCCTGCTGACATCATTGCGCCTGCAGCAAGAGCTCCTTTCATAACTGTACGTCTAGAGATTTTTAATTCTTTTTTCTTTTTCATTAATTCCTCCCTATTTACTTTTTATCTTACGTGAAATAAGCAAAATAACAATTGAAAATAAATTTAAAATTGTGTTAATATTTATTAGTTTATATGAAATATTTACACACAATGGTGAGGGTTGAGAACATTGATGCTTCTCTAGATTTTTACTGTAACAAACTTGGATTAAAAGAAGTGCGACGTGTTGACAATGAAAAAGGTCGTTTCACTTTAATATTTTTAGCAGCTGAAAATAGTGATGAAAGAACCGGTCTTCTTGAATTAACCTATAATTGGGATCCAGAAAAATATTCTGGTGGAAGAAATTTTGGTCATTTAGCTTACAGTGTTAACAATATTTATGAAGTATGTGAAAAATTAATGAACAACGGCGTCACAATTAATAGACCACCTCGCGATGGACATATGGCTTTTGTTCGCTCTCCCGATGGAATTTCCATTGAGATTTTACAAGAAGGGGAATCTTTACCTGAACAAGAACCGTGGAAGTCTATGGAAAATTCTGGTTCTTGGTAATTTAATTATTTAACTTCACTTTATAATATTTATTTTGATCAGTAGCCAAAGCTATGACAGCTGGCAAAACTTTTTTATAAAAATCAAAAAGACTACTAAATGGTTTTGGTAGCTCGTTATCAATTTCTTTTCGTAATTTTTTTAAATTGTATGAAGGCACCATAGGAAACATATGATGTTCTAAATGATATTCCATATGCCAATATAAAAAACTTAATATTGGATTTATTCTCACAGAGTAAGTACTTAAACGGTGATCTTTTGTGTCAACTTTTGCAGCTAGGTGTTGTGTCACATTTACAGCAAACCAAATTGGCTTCCCAATATAAGTTGGTAAAATAATATAAATTATTGGTAAAAAAGAACCTATGTAAAAAGAATATGCAATGACTGATAACCAAATAAAGAGATATAATCTTGAGTTCCAAAGAATTTTTTTCTTTTCTTCTTTAGGTGCTGTTATATCAATAACTGGAGTGAATTTTCCAAAAGCATGTTTTAGAACTTCAAACTTAATTAATTTATGTGGGTATAATAAATCTGTTAGAGGTATAAAATTCAAAAAGAATGCAAATAATTCTATCGGTCTTGATACTTGAATTTCGTGATCATAATCATCTTCTGTTTGTAATGTTTTTGAATGATGAAAAGTATGACTCCAACGCCATCTAAAACCTTCAAAGTCACACATGAAAGAACTTATGTGATAAAAAAATTCATTTATCCAACGAGTCTTGAATGCAGTTCGATGAACAGTTTCATGCCAGTTCGCTACACTGAACGCATAAATTGTACCATAAATAAAAAAGAATAGATATGTCCACCACGTACCTAAAGTAATGTATGCTAAATATCCTGAAACAAATAAGGATAAAAAATAAAAGAAGAAATGGATTAGTCCAGGTAGATCTCTTCTTTTACTTAAGGCTTTTAATTTTTTTCTGTCGACTTCTGGTCTGTACCAATCATCGAGATTAACTTCCATACTTGATAATTAAATTAATTATCCCAACGATCTAACCATGACCCATCAACTGTGGAGTCAAATTGGTCTTTTTTTGAAGTCCCTCTAAATTTTGTGTGTTGTTCCTCATAACCTTTAAACCAAGAATCCCAATCAGCTGTATAGCTTGGGTCTTCTGATTTTCTCATTATGATTGGATCAACCAAACCAGTATGAAAACCGGCTTCATCTTTTGGATTTTGAAATCTTAGGTCAACGCTCCACCTTACATCCTCAGATAAATTTTCAAGTGATCGATGAGGAACTAATTGATGTAAAAATAAGACTGAACCAGCCTTCATTTCACAAGTAACGACTTTCTCTTCTGGAATATCTTTGTCTTCAATAAATAAATACCAAGAATCTTTTACTGAACCATCTTTTTTTTCTAATTTATGATTCAAAACTCTTTCAGGTCTGTGTCCTCCAGGAACAACTTGCATGCATCCATTATTTTTAGTTACATCTAGAAATGGAATCCACGCAGCAGGCTGAGTGGTTTTTTCTGCTCCATCTTTTAAATAAGCAGAATCTTGGTGCCATGGAACTGTCATCCTAGCTGTCTGTGGTGTTTTAGATCTAATATTCCAAACTGGATGACCAGAAATATCTTTACCAACCCAATTTTCAACCATATCTAAAAGTTTTTTTGATCCCCATAAGTTAGCGAGAGCTGGTTTTAATTCGCCTCTATGATGAATTAAAACTGAAGAACCTTTAAAATCTCTTTCGAGAGCAGCTAGTCTTTTAAAAACATCTTTATCATCATGTTTGTTAGTAATTTTTCCAGCTTGAAAAGCTTTTTCTGCAAAATCATCAACGATTTCTTCAAATTCATTTAATATTGGATTTAAATCATCCATACTAAAAACATTTTCAACGATCGTATAACCTTCTTCGTTATATTGTTTTATTTGCGCATCACTAATCATAATTCCTCCCAAAATTATCCATTCACTAATAAATCAGTAGTGGCACAATGTAAACTACCACCAAACGCATAAACGTCTCTAAAAGGAACTGGAATAACCTCCAATCCAAAACTTTCCATTTGTTTAATCATTTTTTCTTCCGTTGCCTCGACGCATATAGTTTTAGGATCAATTATCAGGACGTTCATAGATAACCAGATTGATGAATAACACATAGGTGGTGGACTATTATGAATGGAAGGTGCTGCTTCGTGAATTTCCCATTTATTATCATCAAAAATTTTTCTTTGCTCTGATGATATTTTTCTATTCGGATTAATAATTATAACTCCTGGTTTAATAGGAGTAAAACATGCATCAATGTGAGTTGGAATTAAATCACCTGGTAAATTAATTTGATGAATGCGATGATTTGGATAATGTCTTCTTAACCAATCTAAACCGCTTAAATTTGATGTAAAATTGTTATGATAAAAGAGATCTTTTCCAAAGCGTAAAATTTCTGCTGCATCAAAAAGTGGTTCTTTTTCTGTCAATATCATGTCTCTATTTTCGATTTTTTTATATCGTTCTTCCTCTGTTATGCCTTCAGGAAGATAATTAGACTTATAAGATTGATTTGTTAATCTTGGTTTAGGTGCCGACTCCCATCTCATATTTTTATCTTCTGAATAATATTTTTCAAGTAGTGGCCTATAAGCAAGGTACTCAAACCATCTACATCTATAAGACATGGGCGCCTCTAGCATTTCATTTCCTACAGTCAGAATAACATCTCTAGGAGGCATACAACCAAACATACCATCATTATACCAATCGGGTGTCTCGATACTCTGAGAAAAATTAATAGGTGTTGGTCTATCAACTTTTATATTTAGAGAATTTAAAATTTTAACAAAGTTTTCTAATTGTTTATTTGCTTTATCAATTGATTCTTTTGAACGTGGTCCATGAGATCCTGCCATACCACTATCTTTACTAATTTTTGGTTCAAGCGCTGGTTCCATTGGAGGTATGTTGGCATTTTCAACTGCTCCAACTATAACATGTTTTAATGGATCCCATTCATTCCAAGAATTAACTATTGTCATTATATTTTCCTTAATTTAAAACTATGCATTATAATTAAAACATATGGAATTAAATAACAAATCACTCTTTAAACAAAAATGTTTCATAAATGGGGAATGGGTTGGCAGCTCTTCAGGTGAAACTCTTGAAGTAAATAATCCAGCATCTCTTGAAATTATTGGCAACGTCCCAAAATGCTCAGTTTCAGAAACTAAAAAAGCTGTAGATGATGCAAATACTGCTTTTCAAACTTGGAAAGAAACTACTGCGAAAGAAAGATCAGATATTCTTAAAAAATGGGGGGAGCTGATCACAGAAAATGCAGATGATTTAGCTAAAATCATGACTATTGAGCAAGGTAAACCTCTAGCTGAAGCAAAGGGCGAAATACTAATGGGTGCTTCTTATATTGAGTTCTATGCTGAAGAAGCAAAAAGAGTTTATGGAGATGTAGTTCCTGATCCAAGACCTGGAAAAAGAATTGTAATAATTAAACAACCTGTTGGTGTTGTGGGAGCAATAACTCCATGGAATTTTCCAAATTCAATGATCACAAGAAAATGTGCAGCCGCTCTAGCTGTTGGTTGTACTACTGTTGTTAAACCAGCAAGCCAAACACCTTATTCTGCATTAGCTGTAGCAGTGCTTGCTAAAGAAGCGGGTTTTCCAAACGGTGTATTTAATGTAATCACTGGATCGGCAAGTGAGATTGGTAAAGAGCTAACAAGTAACCCAATTGTAAGAAAAATTTCTTTTACAGGATCTACGGAGGTTGGAAAAATACTTTTAGAGCAAAGTGCTTCAACAGTAAAAAAAGTTTCGATGGAACTTGGTGGTCATGCACCCTTTATTGTTTTCGATGATGCAGATATGGATGAAGCTGTTGCAGGCGCACTTCAAAGTAAATTTAGAAATAGTGGACAAACATGTATTTGTTCAAATAGAATTTTTGTCCATGACAATATTTATGATGAATTCCTAGAAAAATTTACAAATGAAGTCAGTAAAATAACAGTGGGTAATGGACTTGAAGATGGAATTGTATCTGGTCCTTTAATTGATCAATCCTCTTTAGAAAAAGTAATTGATCATGTTCAAGATGCAGTAAATACAGGAGCTAAAATAGCAATTGGTGGAGATGTGCATTCGCTTGGTGGGAATTTCTATCAACCAACTGTTCTCTCAAATGTATCTACAAAGGCAAAAATAACTTTTGAAGAAACATTTGGACCTGTTGCACCTCTTTATAAATTTTCTAGTGATGATGAAGTGATTAAAATGGCTAATGATACACCATATGGATTAGCTTCATATTTCTATTCAAGAGACATAGGAAGAATTTGGAGAGTTGCTGAAGCACTTGAATATGGGATTGTATCTATCAATAATGGACTACCAACAATTGCGGAAGTTCCTTTTGGAGGTGTAAAAGAATCAGGAATGGGAAGAGAAGGATCTCGTTATGGTCTTGATGACTATTTAACCATAAAATATATTTCAATGGGTGGTATTTAAGAAAGCCAAGCAGCCCCTCTTACACCACTTGAATCACCATGAATATTTTTTACAACTTTTGTGTGAAGCGTATCTGTAAAAACATATTTTTTTAGAGCATCATTTATATTTTCGTAAATAAAATCGATATTTGACATACCTCCACCCAAAACAATCACATCTGGATCAAGAATATTACAAACTAAAGATAAGCCTCTTGCTAAATGATCAACATATTGATTAAGTGCAAAGATACTATCTTTTTCTTTATTATTAAAACCGTCTAATATTTGATGTGAATTATAATTTTTATTGCAACGTAAATTATAGACAGAAGAAAAGCCTGGTCCAGATATATAGGTCTCTAAGCACCCATCTTTTCCACAATAACATTTTTTAACATATTTTTTTTCATCTTCTGTTCTACTGGGTAAAACTATGTGCCCCCACTCTCCGCTTATGCTATTACGACCTCTTATCACTTTTTGATTGATACTGATACCACCGCCTACACCAGTTCCTATTATGACTCCGAAAACAATTTCAAACCCTTTACCAGCTCCATCTACCGCCTCAGAAAGAGTAAAACAATTAGCATCATTTTCCAAATTTACATTTCTACTTAAAATTTTATCTAAATCTTGCTTAAAAGGTTTGCCATTTAACCATATAGAATTAGCGTTTTTGATTAGAGCTGTATCATTTGATATGGCTCCTGGCATTCCCATACCAACAGATTCTGCTTTGCCGTGTTTATCTTCAAAATGATTTATAATGGATAGTATTCCCTTAATTGTTCCATCATAACTTTTTTCAGTATTAATTCTTTTTCTATCTATTTCAGTTCCACTTGGATCTAGAAGAATACCCTCAGTTTTGGTACCGCCTACATCAATACCGATTTTCATTAATTATTATTTTGTAATAATTTTGTGTAAAGTTGGGATCAAAGCAACTGCTAATGCAATTTTAAACAATTCACTTGGAATAAATGGTAAAAGACCAGCGGCTACTGCTTTTGCGAAGCCAATAATATAACCAAGATAGATGATGCCAAATGAAAAAATAATAGCAGAGCCAATTAAGAGAGATACTGTAGCTTTAAAATATGTTTTACTAAAACCTAAATTTGCTAAATAACTTATAACGATAGATGCAAATAACATGCCATAAAGATATCCTGCTGTTGGCCCAACTAAATAAGCAACTCCACCACCGGCTGCAAAAACAGGGAGCCCTATAGCTCCTTGAAAAAGGTAAAATGCAACTGTGGCAAAAGATAATCTTACACTATATGTCATTCCTATTAAGAATATAACAAACGTCTGCATTGTCATTGGCACTGGCCAAAATGGTACTTGAACTTTAGCAGAAATCGCTAGTAAAATTGAACCGAATAATATCAAAGTTATTATAAGAAAATTTGAATTTATATTTTCAAAGTTTTTTAGTTTGTGTATTAAAATTCTATTTTCGTGCATATGTTTTCCTTTAAATACTATAATTAAACTAATTTATATTTTGCTTCAAGCTTATCCCAAAAATCTTTCTCTAATTTTACGTTGTTTAATGCATTAATTTGCTTCAATCCTGTAGGTGAAGTTACGTTTATTTCTGTTAGATAATTTCCAATTATATCAATTCCAACAAAAAAAAGATTGTGCTCTTTTAGCTTCGGTCCCAAATTTTCGATGATTTCTTTGTCTCTATAAACTAAGTCAGTTTTACTTGCCTTTCCGCCAGCATGAAAATTTGCCTTTAAATTACCTTCTTGGGGTATTCTAGCAACTGAACCAAAATATTCACCATCAAAAAAAACGATCCTCCTGTCACCATGCTCTATCTCATTGATAAATTTTTGGACCATTATAGGCAAGTGTAAATATTCCTCTAATATTTTAGAACTGAAATTACTTTTATCAAATCTATGTATCCCCTCCCCTCCATTACCATAGAGAGGTTTAGTTATAATATCTTTTTCTTTATCTAAAAATTCTTCAATAATTTTTAAATTTTTTGTAACCAAAGTAGGTGGCATAAATTCTTTAAAATTAAATGTAAATAATTTTTCAGTAGAATTTCTAACTGCTGTTGAATCATTCACAACAATTGTGGAAGATGGAAGTAAGTCCAAAATATAAGTCGATGTGATATAATTCATATCAAAAGGAGGATCTTGTCTTAAAAAGACAAATTGAAAATCTTCTAATTTGGCAATGATTTTATTAGATTTAAAATTGAAATAATTTTTTTCATCTAGCAATAACTCTAAATAATATCCAGATGCTTGAATAGTATTCTCTTTTATGAATAAGTCTTTTGGATTGTAATAAAAAATATCATAATCTCTTTCTTGTGCCTCATAACCTATTAAAAAAGATGTATCGAATTCATAATCAATTTTTTCAATATTATCCATTTGAATAGCTATACTTTTTTTCATTAGAAAATTTCTTCCTCATATATTTTATTAATATTTTTTTTCCATTCACCATTATATTTGCTGATTAATAAATCAGCAGGTGAATGGCCATTTGATAGATTTTGTTCTAAATCTTTAAGATAAAATGTTTCATTATATTTTTCATTTTTTACTAGAATATTTCTTTTTTCTAAACCTGATTTTGAAATTTCAAATAATTTTTGTGCAATATCTAACAAAATACCATTTTTGAATTTGGTTTGTAGACCTTCTTTTGGCACTAACCTATTTATTAAATTTCTATCATTTTGAGTCCAGCTCTCAACTATTTCATTAGTTTTATCAATACCATCATCATTATATAAAATGCCAATCCAAAAAGCAGGTTGAGAACATATTAAATCCCATGAACATGCATCCATGGAACGTATCTCTAAGAATTGCTTTAATCTAACTTGAGGAAATAAAGTTGATAAATGGTTTATCCAATCTTCAATAGTAGGTTCAATGTGTAAATCTTTGTAAATGTTATTTTTCATAAAATCTCTAAAAGTATAATTAGTCATATCTATATATTTATGATCTCTAATTACAAAATACATTGGCACGTCAAGTGCATGCTCTGCATATTTTTCAAAATTAAAATCTTTTTCAAAAACAAAAGGTAATAAACCTGTTCTATCTTTGTCTGTGTGATGCCAAAAATGAGATCTTAAACTCTTATATTTAGAAACTTCTTTTTGATCAAAAGGTGAGTTAGCAAATATTGCAGTTGCAATTCCTTCTAGATTTAACATTAATCTAAACTTAGCAATCATATCTTCTTCAGAATGATAATCCAAATTTACTTGGTTGGTGCAAGTACGTTTCATCATATGATGCCCTAGAGTACCAACTTTAGGCATATATTTTTTCATTATGGAGTATCTTTGTTTTGGCATCCAAGGCAATTCATCAAGGGATAAACTAGGTTCCACGCCTAAGCCCAGTAATATAAAATTAAATTCTTCACCAATTTCTTTTAACTCTTTTAAATGCCTATTCGTTTCTGTGCAGGTTTGATGAATATTTTTTAATTGAGCTCCAGATAATTCAATCTGACCGCCTGGCTCTAAAGTTATACTTTCACCAAATCTTTCTAGAGCAATTATTACAGTATTTTTATAATCATACTTTGGTTTCCATCCCTTATTTACAAATTTTAAAAGAATATCTTTTATGCCGTTTGACTCTTCATAAGATAATTGGTTTAAATTGTTTTTGTTTAAAACAAATTTCTCGTGTTCTACTCCTATGCGTAAGTCATTCTTGTCTTTAATTCCTTTATAAAAGTAATCTATTAGATCATTTTTTTTTAGCATTAATTTAACTTAAATAGGCCAGATTATATTAAAAATAAAGTTGCTAATCCTAAAAAAGATAGAAAACCAAAAACATCTGTTATTGTAGTCAAAATTACAGCAGATGCTAAAGCAGGATCAATTTTCAACTTATCTAAAATTAGTGGAATTACAATTCCTGAAAAACCAGCAATAATTAAATTTAGTATCATAGCAAGACCTATTATTAAACCCAAAAGCAAATTATCAAACCAATAAATAGAAATTAAAGATATTATGATTGCGAATATAATTCCATTTATACCACCAATTAGAGTTTCTTTGGTTATTATTTTTAAAGCATTACTAGTAGTTAGTTCTTTCACTGCAATAGCTCGTACTGCAACTGTTAAAGTTTGAGTTCCAGCATTAGCACCCATTGAAGCTACTATTGGCATTAAAATAGCTAAGGCTACTACTTTTTCTATCGCAGCTTCAAATAAACCTATCACTACAGAAGCCACCACTGCTGTCATTAAGTTTACAATTAACCACGAAATTCTTGATTTTGTTGTATTAATAACTGACTCATACAAATCTGTGTGATCTACACCTCCAAGCTTTAAAATATCTTCCTCTCTTTCTTCTTCTATAACCTCTACAACATCATCAACTGTAATTGATCCAATAATTTTTTTTTGATTATTTATAACTGGAGCACTGACTAATCCATATTTATTAAATAATAAAGCTACATCCTCTTGATCAGTATTAACATCTATTAATCTTAAATCTTTATTTATTATTGAATTTAATTCTATTTCTCTTTTAGAACCCATTAATCTTCCTAATGGAACTATACCTTTTGCTTCTTTATTATTATTGATTAAATAAATATCATAAAAATCTTCAGGCAGATTGCCTTTATTGTTTCGTAAATAATCAATTGCTTGACCAACATTCCATGATTGATTAACAGCAACAAATTGTCTTTGCATTAATCTTCCAGCAGAGTCTTGAGGATAATTTAATCCTTCCTCAACTAATGTACGTCCTTCTTTATCTAAATTTTCTAAGAATATAGTCTGATCTTTTTCCTCTAAATCTTCAGCTAAGTCGACCGCATCATCAATATCTAAACTTTTAGCATTATTAGCTAATTGCTTTATATCTAAAGTTTCTATTATTTCTTCTCTAACACTATCATTTAAATAAGTTAAAATTTCAGGATCAAAATTCTTATCAATTATATTCAAAAGGCTTAATCTTAAAACCGGATCTAAATTTTGGAGAATTTCTGCAATATCTGCATTATGAATATCTTTTAAATACGATAGAACATTATTATATTTATAATTTTCCAAATAATCAGTTATTAATTCAACAGATTTAATTGGAGAATCCTGATCTTTTTTTATAATTACTTCTTCCATAAAAATTGGTGCGGCTGAGAAGACTTGAACTTCCACAGGATAAATCCCACAGCGACCTCAACGCTGCGCGTATACCAATTCCGCCACAGCCGCATATATAGTAGAATTAAATATCAGATAGAATATTATCTATCAATAAAGTAAAATAAATAAGATGAATGAAATTGAAGTTAAAATATCAAATAATGAAATAAATTATAATGAGGCAATTCTTTTTATGGAATCAAAAGTAGAAAATATAAATAACAATCTGTCTAAAGAATTATTGTGGTTTTTAACTCATGAGCATGTTTTCACCCAAGGAACAAGTGCTAAAGATGATGAAATATTAAACTCAAATATTATTGATGTAATTAAAACAAATCGAGGAGGTAAAACAACCTACCATGGTCCAGGTCAAAGAATTGCTTATTTTATGTTAAACTTGAACAATAAAAAAAAAGATATACGAAAATTTATTTCAATTATCGAGGATTCATTAATTACTTTTTTAAAAAATTACAATATTGAGGCAAGACCATTCAAAGATAGAGTGGGTATTTGGGTTATTAAAAATAATAAAATAACTTTTGATAAAGAAAAGAAAATTGGCGCTATTGGTCTTAGAGTAAAAAAATGGATTACTTATCATGGTATGAGTTTTAATATTAATCCTGATTTAAAGTATTATGATTATATTCACTCATGTGGTTTAAAAGAATATAAAAATACTTCTATGGAAGAATTAGGAATTAAGTTAGATCAAAATGAGTTTGATGAAAATTTTAAAAATATATTTATAAATAAACTAAATAGTATCTAGGTTTTTATGAAAATTTTTGTTTATTCTTAATTTATTAATTTTTGAAAATGATAAAAAATGATCAGGTAAATCTGCAACAAAATCATAATCTTTATTTTCTATTCTAAAGTTTAAACTATAGGCATGAAGCATTAGTTTTTCTTTTTTAAATTTTGAAGAACTATTATATTTTTTATCTCCTATTATTGGACATCCTAGATTTTTTGAAACAATTCTTAATTGATGAGTTTTTCCAGTCTTTGGATTATACAAAATTTGTGATAAGCTATTTTTTTTATAGATAAGCTTATAATTAGTTAAAGTATTCTCAAATTTTTGTTTTTTGTTTTTTACTTGCAAATTTACTTGAGAAATATCATTTTTAGGAATGCCTTCACATAAAGCTATGTAAAATTTATTAATTTTTTTTTGTTTAAAAAGCAATGAGAAGTATTTTGCATAACTTAAATTTTTCGCAATTAAAAGCAATCCTGTTGTCTCTTTATCGAGTCTATGAACAAGCCTGTAATTTGAATTAATATTTTTTATGATATGATCTATTGAAATATTTATTTTACTTCCACCCTGAGTTGCAATTTCAGTCCATTTATTTAGAACTACAAAATCATTATTTTGGAATATTATTGATTTATTAAAATTTTCTAAATCTTTATTTGAAATATTATTAGTTTTTTTAAAAATTATTTTGTTTTTATATATTTTTTCGTGATAATTTAGTATTTTTAAATTGTCATTTAATTTAACTATATAATTTGATTTAGTTCTTGAATCATTTATTAAAATATTTTTTTTTCTAATGTTTCTTTCAATAAAGCCTTGTGTAAGAGAAGAATATAAATTTTTCAAATATTTATCCAATCTTAAATCAAAATTTTTTATTATTTTTATATTTTTTATCAATTTAAAATTTATTTGTTATCATTCCTAAGTAAGCGAATAGAATACAGAAAAAAATTGAAATAAAAATATAAAGAAAAGATATAAACATTTTCTTTGAATTTATTAAATTTACTACTTCATAAGAAAAAGCAGAAAAAGTTGTAAATGAACCAAGTAACCCAATAATTAAAAAAAACTTCACAAAATCTTGAGATAAATTCTTTACATAATCAGAGGTAATTAAATATCCAATTAAAAATGAACCTAAAATATTGACGGAAAGCGTACCATAAATACTGGATGTAAATAAAATTTTACTTAGGTTAGTTAAGATATATCTTAAGACTGCTCCTGTTGCACCGCCAGTTGCTACAAGCAATATATTGAACAAAAGTATTAAATTTGAGGTTGTGGTTCTACTTCTTCAGTAGGTTTTTTTTCGATAACTGGGCCGCTATCTTGTCCTTTTGCATTTTCATCTCTGTCAACAAATTCTATTACCGCTGTAGGTGCATTGTCCCCAAATCTATTTCCAATTTTTATAATACGAGTGTATCCACCACTTCTATTTTTATATCTGTCAGAAAGAACATCAAAAACTTTTTTTGACATTTTTTGATCTTGTAAAATAGAAATTGCTTTTCTTCTTGATAACAAGTCACCTTTTTTACCTAGAGTTACAATTTTCTCTACAAATCTTCTTAACTCTTTAGCTTTTGATAAAGTAGTTGTGATTTGCTCATGTTTAATAAGTGCGTTTGACATGTTCATAAACATTGCTTTTCTATGGGAAGAGGTTTTATTTAATTTTTTATTTTTAATATTATGTTTCATTACATTTATTTATTAAAAGGATCCTCGTATTTCTTTGCTAACTCATCTATATTTTCAGGAGGCCAATCTGGAACTGACATTCCAAGATTAAGTTCCATTTGCTGAAGTACTTCCTTTATTTCATTAAGAGATTTTCTTCCAAAATTTGGAGTTCGTAACATTTCTGACTCAGATTTCTGAACCAAATCACCAATATAAATTATATTATCATTTTTCAAACAATTTGCTGATCGAACTGAAAGTTCTAATTCTTCAACTTTTTTGAGGAGATTCGAATTAAAAGTTAAACTCTCAACTTGAGATTGGTCAGTTGAAACCTCTGGTTCATCAAAGTTTATAAATGGCTGTAATTGATCTTGCAGTATTCTGGCTGCTAGAGCAATTGCATCATCAGGAGTTATAGCTCCATTTGTTTCAACTTCAAAAACTAGTTTATCAAAATCAGTAACTTGACCGACTCTACTATTTTCAACCTTGTATGTAGCTTTTACTACCGGACTAAACATAGCATCTAGTTTTATCTCTCCTATAACTTTATTTTCATCTTCAGCGACTTCAGCTGATACATATCCTTTGCCTGTTTCAATATTAGCTTCAATTTCTATATCTGCATTAGAGTCTAAGGTCATTATTAGTTGATCTGGGTTCATAATTTCTGTCTCAGAATCAGTTTCAAAGTTACCTGCTCTAAGCTCTCCAGATCCTGAAGATTTTAAAAACATTTTTTTTAAACCAGGTGAATGTACCTTAACAGCAATAGATTTTAGATTCAAAAGAATGTCAGTTAAATCTTCTTTTACACCAGGAATCGTTGAAAATTCATGAACAACGCCCTTTATTTTAACCGAAGTTATTGCTGCCCCCTGAAGAGAAGAGAGTAAAATTCTTCGAATTGAATTGCCAAGAGTCAAACCAAATCCACGTTCAAGTGGTTCTGCCGTTAGTTTACCCATTCTTCCATTGGTTTCCTCTACATTAACTTCCATTTTTGTAGGTTTTATTAATTCGCTCCAGTTTTTTTGTAACACTTAAATGCTCCTTTTTTAAACTCTTCTTCTTTTTCTAGGCCTGCAACCATTATGTGGTATTGGAGTTACATCTTTTATTGAAGTAATCACGTAACCAATTGATTGTAATGATCTAAGAGCTGACTCTCTTCCAGAGCCAGGACCTGAAACCTCTACCTTAAGATTTTTTAAACCATATTCTTTTGCTTTATTACCTACATCTTCTGCTGCAATTTGTGCTGCATAGGGTGTAGATTTTCTGGATCCCTTAAAACCTTTGTGTCCAGATGATGACCATGCTAATGCATTACCTTTTTCATCTGTAATTGTAATTATTGTATTGTTAAATGAAGAAACGATGTGAGCTACACCTGAAGATAATTTTTTTTTAACTTTTGATTTTTTTTTCTCAACCATTTTAACCTTTTGTTACTTTTTTCTTTCCAGCAATCGCTACGGCTTTACCTTTTCTTGTTCTGGCGTTAGTGTGTGTTCTTTGACCTCTTACAGGAAGTTTTTTACGATGACGAAGCCCCCTATAACATCCTAGATCATTCAACCTTTTAATATCTAGGGATATTTTTCTTCTTAAATCACCTTCTACTGAATAGTCTTTATCAATTAAATCTCTAATTTTGTTAACTTCGTCTTCATTAAGTTCACTTACACGCTTTGTAATATCTATAGAAGCGTTGCTGCAAATATCTAAAGCTATTTTTTTTCCAATTCCAAAGATGTAGGTAAGAGCGATGTTTACCTTTTTATTTGTGGGAATGTTAACACCTGAAATTCTAGCCATAATGAAATCCAAAAAAAATGAATGAGGGTGAATACATGATAATTATGCAATTAGTCAAGAAAAGATATGTGAAAATTTGGCTGTTTTTCATAAGTTTTTTAAAATTTGCTTGATTTTTTCTGTTATTTCATCGATTTGTTGAGATCCATCTATTTCGTGAAATATAGAGGAATAATTTTCCTTATAAAAATTTGACACTTTTTCTGTAGAATTTAAATATTCACCATATCTAGTTTGTATAACATCAATATTATCATCTTCTCTGCTTTCTTCTGAAGATCTCTTTAAAATCCTATTTTTTAAAGTTTTGAAATTTATTTTTATATTGAAAATATAGTCTACTGATTTTGAAGTTTTTAATAAAAAATTATTCAAAAATTCTGATTGTTTCAAAGTTCTTGGATAGCCGTCTAAAATAAAACCTTTACCTGTTTCATTATTTAATCTTGAGGCTACTATTGAATTTAAGATATCATCAGAAACTAAATTTCCTGATGACATTATTTCTTTTAATTCTATTGCTAAATTATCGTTATCTAAAAGTTTTTTTCTTAATATATCTCCAGTGGAAAGATGAGGCACATCCAAAAATTCGGATATTATTTTCGCTTGTGTACCTTTACCCGCACCAGGAGGGCCAAAAAAAATTATATTTTTCAAACTATCTTCTGCCTTTTAACTTAGTTTTTTTTAGTAATCCCTCATATTGATGCTGAAAAAGATGTGATTGTACCTGTGTAATAAAATCAATCATTACTACGACAACAATTAACAAAGCAGTACCTCCAAGATAAAAAGGTATAGATGTTCTTGACAACAAAAACTCTGGAAGTAATGCAACAAATGTTAGATAAATTGTTCCTATTGTAGTTAGTCGCACTAGTACAAATTCAATATATTTGGCAGTATTTTCCCCAGGCCTTATACCAGGGATGAAACCACCATATTTTCGTAAGTTTTCAGCTTGTTCATCTGGATTAAAAACTATAGATGTATAGAAAAAGCCAAAAAATATTATCATACCAGCATAAAATGCTAAGTAAAGTGGTTGCCCTCTCCCTAAATAACTTGAGATTAAAATAAAAATATCACTTGATGAACCAGCTCCAAAACCTGACATTGTGTTTGGAAGAAGAAGAATGGAAGAAGCGAAAATAACAGGAATTACACCAGCTGTATTAATTTTTAATGGTAAATGAGAACTTTGTCCTCCATAAATTTTATTTCCAACCTGTCTTTTTGGATATTGAACCGGTAAACGACGTTGAGCTTTCTCAACAAAAACTATAAAAATAATTAATAAAAGAATAAGTATTAAAATACCTAATATAAAGGCTATACTAAGTTCTCCTGTTCTACCTAACTGTAAAGTGCTTACAAAAGCACTTGGTAAATTAGCAATTATACCAGCCGTTATAATTAAGGAAATTCCGTTACCAACACCTCTTGATGATATCTGTTCTCCTAACCACATGAGAAATATTGTTCCACCAACTAAAGTTATAACTGTTGTTAATCTAAAAAATAAACCAGGATCAAAAACTATATTGCCGTATGTCGTCTGCATAGATTCTAAACCAATTGAAACACCATAACCCTGTACTGCTGCAATTATAACAGTAACATATCTAGTTAATTGTAGTAGTTGCCTTCTCCCTTTTGATCCCTGTTCTTTGAGTGATTTAAGATATGGAATTGCAGATTGCATTAATGTCATGATAATTGATGATGATATGTAAGGCATTACACCAAGTGCAAAAATGCCCATTCTGCCTAAAGCTCCTCCTGAGAAGGTATCAAAAATACCTAAAATACCCGAGGATTGTTGTTCAAAAAACTGTTGTAGAGCTAATGGATTAATACCAGGTATTGGGAGAAATGTGCCTAATCGAAAAACAATTAATGCACCTAAAGTAAATAACAGTCTTTGTCTTAGTTCTGTTGCTTTACCTAAGGCTCCAAAATTTAAATTATTTGCAAGTCTGTCTGAAGCTGTTGCCATTTATTTCTTAGTTAGTTTAATTTTTCCACCTAATTTTTCCAATACTTCAACTGCTTTTTTTGAAGCATAGGAAATTTCTAAATTAGTTGCTGTATCTGGCTCTCCAATGTTAAGGAGTTTTAAACTTCCTTTTGATCTTTTAAGAATTTTTTTAATGAAAAGCTCTTCTTCTTTAATTTGAGTGGGATCAAGATTATACTTTTTAACTAAATTATTAATTTCTCTAAAACTAATACTTTGAATTTTTGTTTGAAAATTATTCTTGAAACCTCTTTTTGGTAGTCGTCTATAAATTGGCATTTGTCCGCCTTCAAAACCGTTTATAGAGACACCTGATCTTGATTTTTGACCTTTAACACCTCTTCCTGATGTTTTGCCAAGCCCAGAACCTGAACCTCTCCCTCTTCTTTTATTATTTTTTCTTGAAGTTAGTGGTGATTTTAATTCATTAATTTTCATTTAATTATTCTTACTGTTGGTTATTTCGGTAATTTTCTTTGATCTTTTTGCAGCAATAGATTTTGGAGACTCAGATACCTTAAAAGCATTTAAGGTTGCTTTAAGCATATTATGTGGATTAGATGTACCAGTAGATTTGGCTACTACATCTTTTATACCAAGTGACTCAAATAATGCTCTCATTGGCCCTCCTGCTATAATTCCTGTTCCCGGAGCAGCAGATCTTAATATTACTTTCCCAGCTCCAAAACGTCCAACAATATCATGATGAATTGTTCTGTTTTCTTTTAGGTGAACTCTAATCATTTTTGTCTTTGCATTTTCAGTAGCTTTTCTTACAGCTTCAGGAACCTCCTTAGCTTTGCCAGTTCCTATACCAACTCTTCCTTTACTATCGCCAACAATCATAATAGCGGCGAAACCAAATCTTCTACCCCCTTTTACAACCTTGGCAACTCTGTTAATAGTTACTAAATGTTCGCTAAATTCAGTTTTATCACTTTCAAACATATTCACCTCTAAAAATTTAATCCTTCAGATCTAGCTGCATCTGCAAGTATTTTAATTAAACCATGATACTTATATTTACCTCTGTCAAATGCAACTTTATCAATACCTTTTGCTATTATTTTTTTTGCAATACTTTTTCCTATATGTTCCGCAACTTCTTTTCTTTGTAATTTTTTATCTTTGATTGACTTTTCTATAGAGGAAGCGCTAGCTATAGTTGTACCACTAGCATCATCTATAAGTTGAGCATATAGATGATTGTTTGATCTAAAAACGCTTAGCCTTTTTCTTTTTGACACACTCTTCGTTTTATATCTTACTCTGTCTTTTCTTTCTTTCATAAGTTATTTCTTTTTTCCTTCTTTTCTAAAAATATATTCATCGACATATTTAATCCCCTTACCCTTAAAAGGTTCTGGTTTTCTAAATGATCTTATTTTAGCCGCTGCAGCTCCTAGTTTTTCTTTATTAATACTAGTTAATTTAATTATATTTTGTTTAGGACACTCAATTTTTACATCTGAGGGAATTTCAAAATTTATATCATGACTATACCCAAGTTCTAGTTTTAATTTTGAACCAGAAACACTTGCTCTATATCCTGTGCCATTTAATTCTAATGTTTTAGAAAAACCATTTGTTACACCATTTACAATGTTTGCAATAATTGCTCTGGTAGTTCCCCAATTTGGGTCATTATTATTTTCGTTTAAAGGAACAACTTTTATTTCATCAGTATTTATATTTATGTTATAATTTGAATTAACAGATATTTCCAAATGACCTAGTTTTCCTTTAGCAGAAAAAATACCATTACTATAATTACATTCCACGTCTTTAGATATTTTTATGGGATTTTTTGCTATTCTTGACATTAGAATACCTCGCACAAAATTTCACCACCAACATTGTTTTTCTTAGCTTGATGATCAGACATAACTCCTTTTGGAGTTGAAAGTATGGATATTCCTAATCCCCCATAAGGTTTGTTTAGATCACTAATTTTTGAGTATTTTCTTATGCCGGGCTTAGATACTCTTTTTATTTTTTTTATTACTGGATTTCCGTTAAAATATTTTAAATCAATTTGTATAGAATTTATACCTTTTCTCTCCTCAATATTTTTAAAATCTCTAATATATCCTTCGTCCTTAAGAACACTTAAAACATTCATATTTAATTTTGACTTAAGACACAATGTTGATACTTTATTTGCTTGATGAGCATTTTTAATTCTAGCTAGCATATCTGAAAGTGAATCGTTAAAGGCCATAATACTCCTCTCTACCAACTTGACTTTACAACTCCTGGCAAATTGCCAGTCATTGAAAGTTCTCTAAGTTTAATTCTAGATAAACCAAATTTTCTATAATTACCTCTTGGTCTACCAGTAATTTCACATCTATTTCTGTGTCTAATTGATGATCCATTTCTAGGAAGATCATTTAATTTGTTCTGAAATAAAATTCTTTCATCTAACGAAATATTTTTGTCTTTTATCTTAGCCTTAAGACTTTCTCTTTTAGATTTATATTTTTTAATTAATTTTTTTCTAAATAAATTTTTTTGAACTGAGCTTAATTTTGCCATTTTACTCCTTAGTTAACCTGATTTTCTTTAAAAGGCATATTAAAACTTTTAAGCAATACTAATGCCTCATTGTTACTTTTAGCTGAAGTACAGATTGTAATGTCCATACCTCTTATTTTTTCTACTTTATCAAAGTTTATTTCTGGAAATATTACATGTTCCTTGATGCCCATTGAAAAATTTCCATTTCCGTCAAAACTTTTCATATTTAAACCTCTAAAATCTCTTATTCTTGGAATTGCAATATTTACTAACCTATCAAGAAATTCATACATTATTTTATTTCTAAGTGTTACCTTCACACCTAGCGGCATTCCTGCTCTAATTTTAAATCCTGATATTGCCTTTTTTGATATTGTTTTGACTGCTTTTTGACCAGAAATTAAAGATAAATCCTCTAAGGCCTTGTCAATCAATTTTGAGTCATCTTTGCCTTCGCCAACTCCCATATTCAAGATAATTTTTTTTAATTTTGGAACCTCAAACACATTTTCAAGACCTAACTTTGACTGTAAGTCTTTTTTAATTTGATTATTGTATTCTTCTAAAAGTCTGCTCATCAAATTTCCTTACCTGTAGATTTGTTTACTCTAGTTTTTTTATTATTATCTAACTTATATCCAATTCTGACGCCCTTTTTTAATGTAGCGTCATAAAATGATAAATTTGAAATATGTATAGGCATATCTTTATCAATTATTCCTCCAGGCTGGTTATTATCTGGTTTTTGATTTTTTTTAACCTTATTTATTTCTGAAACCACTGCTTTCATTTGTTTCGGTATTACTTTCACAATTTTTCCAGTTTTACCCTTATCCTTACCAGCAAGAACTATAACCTCATCTCCTTTTTTTAATTTAATTTTATTATTCATTAAATTACCTCTGGTGCTAAGCTAATTATTTTCATAAATTTTTTGCTTCTAAGTTCTCTTGTTACTGGTCCAAATATTCTTGTAGCTATTGGTTCCTCTTGTTTGTCTAATAAAACTGCTGCATTTTTATCAAATCTTATTGCACTACCATCAGGTCTTTTAAAATCTTTTGATGTCCTAACTATAACAGCTTTGTAGACATCGCCTTTTTTTACTTTAGCACGAGGTAATGCATCTTTAATTGAAACAACAATTATATCTCCAATTGACGCAGATCTCCTTTTTGAACCACCAAGAACTTTTATACATTGTATTGTTCTTGCGCCCGAGTTATCAGCAACAAAGAGTCTAGATTGCATTTGTATCATGAGTCATCTCCTTTATTAGAAATTACTTTCCATTTTTTTAGTTTTGAGATTGGTTTTGACTCCATTATAGAAACTTTATCACCAACATTAAATTCATTATTTTCATCATGAGCATGATATTTCTTATTCTGTTTAATAATTTTTTTATAGAGTTTATGTTTAATTCTTCTAGTTACATCAACAGTAATAGTTTTGTTTGAATTTGAAGTAACAACTATACCTGACAGAACTCTTTTAGGCATTTTTCTCTCCGCTAAGATTTGATAGTTGAGTTTTTAGTCTAGCAATTTGTTTTTTTGTATTCTTGATCTTAGATGTATTTTCTAATTGACCAGAAAATTTTTGAAAACTTAAATTCATAAGTGTTTTCTTTAAGTTCAATATTTCGTCTTTAATTTTGTTACCGTCTTTGTGGATTTTTTTATTCATTAGATATTTCTTTCAACAAATTTACATTTAATTGGAAGTTTTGCAGCAGCCAAGGTCATAGCTTTTCTAGCATCATTTATATTGACTCCATCAACTTCAAACATAATTCTTCCTGGTTTTACTCTACATGCCCAATATTCAATAGAACCTTTTCCTTTACCCATTCTTACTTCCGCTGGTTTTTTAGAAACCGGCACATCTGGAAATATCCTTATCCACATTCTACCTGCTCTTTTTAGATATCTAGTTATTGCTTTTCTAGCAGCTTCAATCTGTCTTGAGGTAACTCGCTCAGGCTCCATTGCTTTAAGTCCATAACTTCCATAATTAAGAACGTAATTACCTTTTGCAGCTCCATGAATTCTACCTTTGAATTGCTTTCTGAATTTAGTTTTTTTGGGTGATAACATGTTCATTACCTGACACTCCCCTGATCAATCTGTTTTTTTTCACTTGCATATGGATCTTTTAATAATATTTCCCCTTTATTAATCCAAACTTTAATGCCGCATATTCCATAGGTTGTTTCAGCTTCTGCAGTTGCATAATCAATGTCACCTCTAAGAGTATGTAAAGGTACACTACCTTCATGATACTTTTCAGTTCTAGCAATTTCAGCGCCTCCTAATCGTCCGCTACAAACAACTTTAACACCTTTTGCACCTAATCGCATTGCTGATTGGACAGCTTTTTTCATTGCTCTTCTAAATGAAATTCTTTTCTCTAACTGTGATGCTATGTTTTCTGCAACCAATCTAGCTTCAACTTCAGGTTTTCTAACTTCTTTGATATCGAGAAATACTTCAAGATTAGACATTTTAGAAAGGTCATTTTTTAGCGTTTCAATATCGGCACCTTTTTTTCCAATAATTATGCCAGGTCTCGAACTGTAAATAGATAGTCTTAATTTTTTAGCAGCTCTTTCAATATTTATTTTTGAAATACTTGCGTTTTTTAATTTCTTTTCAACATATTGTTTAATTTTTAAATCTTGGTGTAAAAGTTTTGTATATTCTTTTTTAGAAAACCATCTTGACGACCAAGTCTTATTAATACCAAGTCTAATTCCATAAGGATTAACTTTTTGTCCCATTACTTATTTTCCTTTTTTAATTCAGTTCTTTCTTCAACAATTATTGTTACTTTACTAAAAGGCTTAATAATTGAGGCAGCTCTACCTTTCGCACGAGGTCTCCATCTTTTCATTCTTAAACTTTTTCCAACAAAAGCCTCTTTTACAAAGAGTTTGTCGATGTCTAATTGCTTATTATTTTCTGCGTTTGCAACGGCTGCATTAAGTACTTTCAATATATTTCTAGATACTCTTTTAGAAGAAAACTTTAATTGATTTATTGCTGAACTAACCTTCATATTAACAATACTATTAACTAAAATAGATAGTTTTGAAGGACTAATTCTAATCATATTATCTTTTGCAATAGCTATTAAATTTTCATTCATTTTTGTTCTGCTTTCTTATCAGCCGCTGTGTGACCTTTAAAGGATCTTGTTGGGGAGAATTCTCCAAGTTTATGACCTACCATTTGCTCATTTACCGTTACTGGAACAAACTTCTGTCCATTATATACACCAAAAGTAAGTCCCACAAATTGTGGAAGAATAGTAGACCTTCTAGACCAAGTTTTTAAAACTTCTTTTCTGCCAGATTGAGACAGTTTTTCTGCTTTTTTAATTAATGTGATATCAACAAATGGCCCCTTCCAAACTGATCTTGTCATTATTTTTTCTTCCTTCTAATTATAAACATATCTGTTTTTTTATTGTTTCTTGTTTTTTTACCTTTAGTAGATACTCCCCAAGGTGTAACTGGATCTCTACCTCCTGATGTCCTACCTTCACCACCACCATGAGGATGATCAACAGGATTCATAACAACACCCCTTACTTTTGGTCTAAATCCTAAATATCTTTTTCTACCAGCTTTACCTAATTTAATATTTTTTTGGTCAGGATTTGACACCTCACCTATTGTAGCTCTACAATTTTTATCAATATGTCTGATTTCACCAGATATTAATTTTATTTGAACATACGGTTGTTCTTTAGATACAATCTGAGCGGAAGATCCAGCAGATCTTATCAGCTGTCCGCCGGCACCTGGTTTTAATTCGATATTATGGATATTGGTTCCAATAGGTATATTATTAAGAGGCAAGGAATTACCATTTTTAATAGCAACATTGTCACCTGAAGTTATTTTATCACCAATTTTAATATTTTTTGGAGAAATAATATAACTATGCTCTCCATCATCATACCTTATTAATGATATGAATGCAGATCTATTGGGATCGTATTCATTTCTAATTACTTCAGCCGTTACATCAGTTTTTGATCTTTTAAAATCTATAATCCTATATTTTCTTTTTACACCACCACCCATTCTTCTTGACGTTATTCTGCCTTGGTTATTTCTTCCTCCAGTTGATTTAAATTTTTTAGTAAGAGATTTATGTGGCTTTTCTTTGGACAATTCTTTTTTTGAAACAAGAACAGTTCCTCTTAATCCAGGTGTAGTTGGTTTGAATTTTAATAACATTATTTAATCTCCAGTGAGGAGTCAATAGTATTGCCCTCATCAAGTGTCACTATTGCTCTTTTTGTATCTTTTCTAAAACCATACTGACCTTTAAATGTTTTACCTT
>CACBMH010000009.1 GCA_902539825.1 uncultured Alphaproteobacteria bacterium | reverse complement strand
ACATAACAGCAATGGGATCAGATGCAGAACAAAAAAACGAATTAGATCCTCAGATGTTAAAATATTGCGATCAATATGTGCCAGACAATCAATTACAAACAAGTGTTTTGGGTGAATTACATCATGCTTTAAAACAAAATATAATTTCTTCTAAAGAAAAATTTAATGAACTTGGTGATATTATTAATGATCCAAGCTTAGGAAGAAAAAATAAAGAAGATATAACGATATGTGATTTGACAGGAACTGGCGTACAAGATACTGCAATTGCAAGATTTGCTTATAATCTTTGTAAAACAAATAATTTAGGCATCAATATTTAATTTATGAGTCAAGCAATAATAAAAAAAACGTCTGATTACTTCAAATCAAAAGGAGTTGTCTTGCCAAGTATTAGTGAACTTAAAGACCCTCAAATTATTAATGATGATATTAAACATTCTCTAAAAAAAATAAATAATAATGATATCAATCCTCTCAACCTCTTTAGAGTTCATTGGTTTAATAAAAGAGATCAATCAGGTTTTGGAAATGAGCCTGAATATATTGTGCTTCCAACAGAATTTACGGGTGTTAAGGCAAAGATAATTGTAAATATGGGACGATATTTTCCCTTAATAACAGCTCATAAAGTTTTGGCAGCTTATGGTTGTTTGCTTCCAAGAATATTGAATGGCACTTTTGATTATGAAAAACATAAAGCAGTTTGGCCTTCAACAGGAAATTATTGTAGGGGCGGAGTAGCAATATCTCGGATAATGGGTCTTAATAGTATTGCAATACTTCCTAAAGGAATGAGTAATGAGAGATTTGAATGGTTGAATAATTGGGTTGAAGATAAAAAAAATATCATAAAGACAAAAGGCACAGAAAGTAATGTTAAAGAAATCTACGATGCTTGTAATGAATTAAAAAAAGATAATCAAAATGATATAATAAATCAATTTGATGAGTATTATAATTACAGTATTCATCGTTCTGTTACTGGTCCATCGTTTGAAAAATCATTTCTTAAAGTTAAAGGTAACAGTAATTTAACTCCCAGGTTTTACGTAAGTGCTTCAGGATCAAGCGGCACTCTAGCAGCAGGAGATTATCTTAAAGACAAATTAAAGACGAAGATTGCAGTTGTTGAAGCTTTGGAGTGTCCAACATTGCTTCATGGAGGTTATGGTGAACATAATATACAAGGAATTGGTGACAAACATGTTCCCCTTATTCATAATGTAATGAATACAGATTTTGTCGTAGATGTTTCTGATCAAGCTACAAATAATCTAAATATGATTTTTAATACTGAAATAGGAAAAAAGTTTTTAATTGAGAAAAAAAATTTTGAGCCTGATTTTGTTTCTCGACTTCCTGAATTTGGCTTTTCAGCAATAGCAAATATACTGGCATCAATTAAACTAGCTAAATATATGGATTTAAATAGTGATGAAGCAATTATAACGGTCGCTACAGATGGTGCAGATTTATATATGTCAGAGTTGAAAAAGACCATTGCTGATTTTAAAAACAATTTTGATGAAATAGTCTGTGCTGAACTATTTGGAAAACACTTATCAGGAATATCTACTGATAATATGCTAGAACTTTCTTACATGGATAAGAAAAGAATATTTAATTTAGGGTACTTTACTTGGGTAGAGCAACAAGGTGTAAGTCTTGAGGAATTTGAAAAAAGAAAAGATCAAAAATTTTGGAATTCACATTATGATTATATGCTTTCTCTAGACAATAAGATTAAAGAATTTAATAATATGTAATTTATGAAAACTCAGTCATTACATAACCAATTAGTAGAATGGCGTCATGATCTTCACATGCACCCTCAAATAAGTTTTGAAGAAGAATATGCTGCTGCAAAAGTGTCAACACTTCTAAAAGAGTTTGGAATAGAAGTTCATTCTGGTATTGCCAGAACTGGAGTAGTTGGAATTTTAAAAAAAGGAAATAGTTCAAAATCAATAGGTATAAGAGCTGACATGGATGCTCTTCCAATACATGAAACTAATAATTTTAGTTATAAGTCAAAGTTTGATAATAGAATGCATGCATGTGGACATGATGGTCACACTACAATGTTATTAGGTGCAGCAAAATATTTATCAGAAAAAGGTAACTTTAATGGAACAGTATATTTTATTTTTCAGCCTGATGAAGAGAATACTTTTGGCGCAAGAACAATGATAGATGAAGGTTTGTTTGATAAATTTAACATTGATGAAGTTTACGCTATGCACAACATTCCTAATATGGAGATTGGAACATTTGGTACAAGAAAAGGACCTATTACAGCAAGTGAAAATTTATTTGAAATTGAAATAAAAGCCAAAGGTGGACATGCTGCATTACCTCATATGGGCGTTGATGCAATAACTGTTGGCTCTCAAATAGCAGTAGCACTGCAATCTATAGTTTCTAGGAAATTAAATCCAGCAGATAATGGTATAGTTTCTATTACTGAATTTATAACCGATGGTAAAAAAAATGTTCTGCCAGGCATGGTAAAAATGACTGGTGATGCAAGAGCTTTATCAAAAGAAACAAATGAAACAATTGCATCAAAAATGTTACAAATTGTTGAGGGCATTTGCAATGCACATGGTGTTAATGGTAGTGTCAAATATGAAACAACTTGTCCTGTAACTTTTAATTCAAAAAACCAAACTGAGTCTGCAACAAAAGCTGCAGTTTCATTACTTGGAAATGATAAATGTAACGGCGATATTGAACCGCGTTTATTCTCAGAAGATTTTTCAGTAATGGCAAATGAAAAACCTGGCTGCTTTGTTTTAATGGGTAACGGTATATCAGAGCAGCATTCTAGACCTTTACATGCTGATAATTACGATTTTAATGACGAATTATTAGTCATAGGTTCTTCATATTGGACTGAATTAGTAGAACAACAATTAAAATAAATGTTTTCTGAAAATTTAAATAAACTTAAGAAAAAAATGTCTGAGAATAATATTGATCTTTCAATTGTAACAGATGATGACTCTATATATTATTTTACAGGATATCATGACTTTCTTCATATGGATTTTAATCGACCAACATTATTAATTGTTTCAAATGATCATAAAACTTACTTAATTACACCACTTCTTGATGTTTTATTAGTACCAGATGATTGTCCTGTGGATACAGTTGAAACATGGAATGATGGTATTGGAAATGAATGGAGAGAATTATTACCTCAAATTATTAATCAGCATAAAAATATTTTTATTGAAAAATTTAAAATCAATCCAATGGTTAAAAATTATTTAGACGAAATACTGCAAGATCATCCTGGGGATTTAACCAAATTAATAGATAATATAAGAATGATTAAATCTAATCATGAATTGAATATAGCTCGTCATGCTGGCGAAGTTGGTATGGCTATGATGGAGGCAGCAAAAAAAACAATTGGTCATAATGTTCCGGAGTATGAGGTTGCACTTGCACAATCACAAGCTGGAACAAGAAAAGCTGCAGATCTTTTAAAAGAATTTTATCCTGATAATATCAATATGTCTCCAAATATTCACTTTTTACCTGTTATGACATCGGGACATGATTTACCTAAAACTCATCATCGTGCTTCAACCAAAATTATACAAAAAGGTGATCCCGTATTTGTGTGTTATTGTGGTTCTACAAATTTTCATAGGTTTAAATTAGGTTTTGACAGAATATTTTGGGTAGAAGAAATTCAATCCGATGAACAAATAAAAGCTTTTGAGACTGCAGTAAAATCTCAAAAAGCTGCTCTTGAAATTCTTGGTCCTGGAGTTACGGCTGAAGAAGTTCATGCTGCTTATGCAGATACTATACAGTCTGAAGGATACCCTTATCCTACATTTCGATGCGGAAGAGGTACAGGCTTTAGCTTTTTAGAGGAACCACAATTAGTAGTTGGGAACAAAACAGTTCTTCAGCCTGGAATGGTGTTTGCTGTTGATGGTGGGGCAAGTGCAAACAATTTTAGATCACAAGTTGGAGATAGTTTTATTATAACAAAAGATGGATACGAACAAATAACACATCATTCTAAAAATATTGATGATCTAATAATTCCACATGGATGAAATCACAGTATTTAACACACATTGCTGTGGTGAAATTGGGGATGTCGTAACTGGAATTAAAGATTTGAAGTTTAATTCACCTGAGGAAGCTTCTAAAAAACTTTTTTTAGATAAAAAATGGAGAAATTTTTTTTTAAATGAACCTCGAGGAGGGGTCTTTAAACATTGTAATATTATTTTAGAACCTTCAAGTAAAAATGCAGATGCTGGATTTGTAATTATGGAACCAGAAGATAATCCTCCAATGAGCGGGTCAAATGCAATTTGTGTAACGACAGTCTTATTAGAAAAAAATATTGTTCAAATGAAATATCCTAAAACTATGCTTACACTTGAAGCTCCCGGTGGTTTAATAAAAGTTGTTGCTGATTGTGAAAATAAGAAAGTTAAAAGTGTCACTTTAACTAATCTTGCCTGCTTTGCAGACAAAATAGATGTAGATTTAAAGACTAAAAATTATGGTACAATAAAAGTAAGTACCGCTTTTGGAGGTGACAGTTTTTTAATCTGTAATGCTAGTGATTTTAATCTTAAAATTGAGCCTAAGAATGCAAATAAATTTGTAAATGTTGCCAAAGAATTATTGAAAGAAGCAAACACATCTATAGGATTTGAGCATCCTACTATTAAAGGATTAGACTATCTTTCCTTTTGCCAATTTATTGAACCTTTAAAAAAAAATAATCAATCACTACTTACAGGATTAAATACAGTTGTTATACGACCTGGGAAACTTGATCGTTCACCTTGTGGTACAGGTACTTCAGCAAGATTAGCAGTAATGAAAGAAAAAAATGAAATACAAATAAATGAAGAATTTATATCAAAGTCTATTATAGGATCTTCATTTAAAGCAAGTATTGAAAAGGAAATTAAAATTAATAACAAAAATTGTATTATTCCAAAATTAACAGGTAGTGCATTTATTACAGGAAAACAAAGTTTATATATCGATAAGGATGATCCTTTTCCAGAAGGTTATAGATTAAATGACACATGGCCAGATTCATCAAGTTAACTGTGATTAAATAACATTAGCATTGCAGATTAATTCATTTTACTTTTATCAACTATTCTAATAATTAATAAAACAAATGACAAAATTTAATGCCTGGAATGTAATTAAAAACGGTTTAAATGGTCAGTCTTATTGGACTAGACAATGGCGTGATCCAGAACCAAAAAGTAGTTATGATGTTGTAATAATTGGGGGAGGTTTACACGGTCTTGCCACAGCATATTATTTAGCAAAGAATCATAATATAAAAAATGTAGCTGTCTTAGAAAAAGGCTGGATTGGTGGAGGAAACGCTGGACGTAATACAACTATTGTAAGATCAAATTACATGATGCCAGGCAACCACGAATTTTATGAACATTCTTTAAAGTTATGGGAAAATTTAAGTCACGAATTAAATTATAATGTAATGTTTAGCCAACGAGCTCATGTCTCATTATTTCATAGCCCTGGTGCTAAAGATTCAGTTTCACGGATTTATAATATTATGCGACTCCACGGAACTGATGCAGAACTTTGGGATTTAAAAACTTTAAAGAAAAAAATTCCGCATTTAAATTATCATAATTCTAGATTTCCAATACTTGGAGCTGCAGTTCAAAAAAGAGCAGGCAATGCAAGACACGATGCAGTAGCATGGGGTTATGCAAGGGCTGCAGATACATTAGGTGTAGACATTCTGCAAAATTGTGAAGTTACAGGTTTTACAAGAAAGAATGGAAATATAGAAAGTATTCAAACTTCAAGAGGAATTATAAAAGGAAAGAAAATAGGATTTGCTGTTGCAGGCAATACTTCAGTATTATGGCAAATGGCAGAATTAGGTAACCTGCCAATTGAGTCTCATAAACTACAAGCATTTGTATCTGAGGCTGTTAAGCCACTTCTAGATCAGGTTGTTGTTTACGGTGTAGGTGGTGCACATTTCTATATATCGCAGTCAGATAAAGGAAGTATGGTGTTTGGTGGTGATCTTGACTGGTATAAATCATATGCTCAAAGAGGAAATCTTCCTATGGTTCAAGATGTTGCCGAAGCGGCCATGGCAATATTTCCTTCACTTGGAAGAATAAGATTACTTCGTCATTGGGCAGGTGTTATGGACATGACAATGGATGGATCATTTTTTATTTGTAAAACGCCGATATCTAATCTCTATTTAAATGCTGGTTGGAACTATGGGGGTTTTAAAGCAAGTCCAGCGTCAGGTTGGTATTTTGCTGACTTAATTGCAAATGAAAGCCCGCATAACTACGTGCAAAATCATAATTTAGAAAGATTTGAAAAAGGTATCAATATAGATGAACGTGGTGCAGGACCTGATCCTAAATTGCACGGTTAAATGATTAGAATCAATTGTCCTTATTGTGGTGAAAGAGATCATAGTGAATTTAGTTATGGAGGAGATGCAACAATCAATTATCCTTCCTTAGATGCATCAGAGAAAGAATGGACTGAAGCTATATTTTTCAGAAAAAATATAAAAGGTTTTCAATTTGAAACATGGCATCATTCTAATGGATGTAGAATGTGGTTGGTAGTTGAACGTTCTACAGTCACTCATGAAATAAAAAGTGTCAAACCATGTAATCCGAACTTACAGAAGGTTGTAGAAAATAATAAATGAAAACAAGAAGATTAGATAATTATGGAAAAATTAATAGAGATAAAATTCTATCCTTTAGATGGGATAAAAAGAATTACAAAGGTTTTGAAGGAGATACTCTAGCATCAGCATTACTTGCAAATAATATTGGTATAGTTGGAAGAAGTTTTAAATATCATAGACCAAGAGGAATATTTTCTAGTGGAGTTGAGGAATCCGGCGCCTTAGTTACTATTGGTTCAAAAGATAGAAGAGATCCAAATGTAAGAGCAACAACACAAGAATTATATAATGGTTTGGAAGCAAGTGGTCAAAATGCATTCCCAAATGTAAATTTTGATCTAGCGGGAATAAATAATTACTTAGGTAGATTTTTTGCAGCTGGCTTTTATTATAAAACTTTTATGGGAATACCTCCATTTGAATGGGGTAGAGGAACAGCTATATGGATGTTTTTTGAAAAGTTTATTAGAAAAGCGGCGGGAATGGGAAGTGCTTCTGAGTTACCTGATCCAGACTCTTATGAACATGCTCATGATTTTTGTGATTTAATTGTTGTAGGATCAGGGCCTGCTGGTGTTGCAGCTGCAATAGAGGCAGTAGAAAAAAAATTAGATGTTATTTTAGTTGAGCAAGATAGTCTTGTTGGAGGAGATCAACTTGCAGAAAATAATTTTGATAACTCACAGATTAAAAATCAACTTGAAAATCTAGGAATAAAAATAATGACTAGAACTACTGCGTTCGGACTATATGATAATTGTGTTGTTGGTTTATTAGAGAGAGTAACAGATCATATATCAGCACCAAATGTAAACATTCCACGTCAAAGATTTTGGACTATTAGAGCAAAGCATATAATTGTTGGCGCTGGAGCAATTGAAAGACATATTGCATTTAATAATAATGATATTCCTGGTGTAATGACCGTAAATGCATCAAAGCATTATTTGAATAGATATGGTGTACTAACAGGAAAAAGAATTGCGATAGCTACAAATAATGATTCTGTTTATGAAACAGCACAACAATTATCGGAAGCTGGAGCCAATGTAACTGTTCTTGACTCACGAACTAATTTTGAAATTGAAACAAATAAAAGTTTTGAAATTAGAAAAGGGTATGTGCCTTATAATATTAATGGTTCAAAAAAAATTCATAGTTTAGATATATCAAAAAGTGAGGATATGAATAAATTTGAAACTTTAAATTGTGATCAGGTTCTATTATCAGGCGGTTGGTCGCCTGCTGTACATTTGTTATCTCACAGGGGTGTAAAGCCTAAATGGGATTATAACAATGCTTGTTTTTTACCGACTGACACAAAAGAAAATATCACAATGGTAGGTTCTTCTAGAGGTTTATGGAATAAAAATGATTGTATTGCTTCTGGGATAGCAGGAACTACTGATGCGTTAAACCGTTTAGGTATTTCTAAAACAAATTATTTTTTTCCAAAACCTGGTGGATGGAAAAATCCCATACAACCACTTTATGAAGTAAAATATAAAAAATCTAGACCAAAAAGTTTTGTAGATTATCAACATGATGTAACGACAGATGACGTAAGACTAGCACATCGTGAAGGTTTCATTTCGGTAGAGCATCTTAAAAGATACACAACTTTAGGCATGGCAAATGATCAAGGAAAAATGGGAAATATCATTGGATTATCTTTAATGGCTGAACTTTTAAATAAAGAAATTCCAGAAGTTGGAACTACTGTTTTCAGACCTCCGTATACCCCTGTATCTATAGGTGCCTTAAGTGGAAGAAATGTTGGAAAACATTTTAGGCCGTTAAGAGTAACACCAATGCATCAATGGAATATTGGTCATGGTGCAAAAATGATTGAAGTTGGATTGTATCAAAGACCTTGGTATTATCCGAAAGAAAATGAAACTTTAAGTGAATCTTATATAAGAGAAGCATCAACAGTAAGAAAAACAGTTGGAATTTGTGATGTAACATCATTAGGCAAAATCTCTATTCAAGGACCAGACTCTACTGAATTTTTAAATAGAATTTATTCGAATGGTTTTTCAAAACTACAAGTTGGAAAAGCTAGATACGGTATCATGTTGCGGGATGACGGTATTGTAATGGATGATGGCACATCTTGGAGATTAGCAGAAAATGAATATTTTATGACGACGTCTACAGGTGAAGCTGCAAAAGTGATGTCATGGTTAGAAGAATTACTTCAAACTAGATGGACAGATCTTAATGTTAATGTGACTAGTGTTTCTGAACAATGGGCAGGCGTATCAGTTGCAGGACCTAAATCTAGAGAAGTTCTCAATAATTGTTTAGATGATTCTTTGGTTATAACTAATAATAACTTACCTTTTATGGGTGTTACTTCAACATTTCTTAAAGGTAATATTCCTTGCAGAATAGCAAGAATTAGTTTTTCAGGTGAATTAGCTTTTGAAGTTTATGTCAAATCAGATTTTGCTAATACAATGATGGACCTACTTTGGGAAAATGCAAAAAAATATGATGGATGTTTATATGGATTAGAAGCTTTAGGTGCACTTAGAGTTGAAAAAGGTCATGTAACAGCCGCTGAGCTTGATGGAAGGGTAACAATTGATGATGCAGGTTTAAGCAAAATGGCTTCTACAAAAAAATCGTATATTGGAAGCGCAATGAGAAAACGAGGAGTATTAAAAAATAATGATCGAGAAATTCTAGTAGGTTTCTTTCCTACAAACTTAAAAGAAACTTTTAATGCTGGAACTATTGTCTGTGAAAAAAATAATATTAAAGGACAGGGTATCGGAAGAATTACCTCAGTTACTTATTCTCCTGAACTTGGACATTGGATTGGATTAGGTTTTGTCAAAGGTGGTTTAGATAAATGGAAAGATACCAATTTAGTTGGGGCAGATCCTGTAAGAAATAAACAAATGAATTTAAAAGTTGTTTCACCACATATGATTGATCCTAAAGGAGAACGAATGTATGCATAGATATTCTGCACTAGAAACAAATTATAAGGTTGGAAAATATTCATCAAACGAGAAACAATCTCTAACATTTAAAGAATTAAAAAGTTTAGAAATTTTGCAAGTTGCTTGTTGGCCTGACAAAATTGATGAAATGAATAATTTACTATCAAAAGAACTAAAAATTAAAAATATTCCTAGTTTTAATAAAGGTATAATTTTTGAAAATAAATCATTATGGAGAATGGAACCTTTAAAATGGTGGCTATTTAATAAAAAAATTGAAATAAGTGAGGAAATCGCAACAATTTTAGACATGTCTCATGCTTTCACAGGTATTGAAATTACAGGAGATAATTCATCATTATTTTTAAATAGACATCTTCCAATTGATTTAAGAGCTAGGAATTTTCCAGATCTATCTTCTGCTAGCACAGCCATTCATCATGTCAGTGTTAAGTTATTTAAAATATCCTCTAATAATTACTGTCTATATATGCCAAGAGGTTTTGCCTTATCAATTTGGGAGATCCTTCTTGAAACAGCAGATCAGTTTGGATATGAAGTATTAGAGAGATAAAGAGATTATCTAAAAAATTATGATTTTTTCACAAGAAGAATTTAATTCAAGAATTGCAAAAGTAAAACAGTCTATGAATAAAAGAGGTGTTGATATTCTATTAACTACTGATCCCTCTAATATGAACTATCTAACTGGCTATGATGGATGGTCATTTTATGTTCCACAAGGAGTAATAATTTCTATAGATGAAGATCAACCATTTTGGTTTGGAAGAAAGCAAGATTCGAATGGTGCAAGGATTACAACTTTTTTAAATGAAGAAAATATATTTGGTTATCCTGAGCAACTTATTCAATCACCACCATTACATCCATATGATTATATAGTTAAATTATTTAAAGACAAAAATTGGTCAAGTAAAAATATTGGCGTCGAAATGGATAGCTATTACTATACTGCAGAAAATCATAGGAGATTAAAAGATAATTTAAAGAATGCTAAATTTATTAATGCACATCTTCTAATTAATTGGGTTAGATATGTAAAATCTGAAAATGAAATAAAATTTATGAAAGATGCTGGCACACTTGTGAAAGCAGGAATGACAACAGCATTTGATTCAATAAAAGAAGGTGTAAAACAAAGTACAGTTGCAGGAAAAATTCAAAATACTCTCATTGCTGGAAATGATTCAACACAAATTGGAGGAGAATATTCAGGTTTAGGTATAATACTTGCAAGTGGGAGATCAGCATCAGCATCACACTTAACTCCTAGTGATAAAAAATTTGAAAATAATGAAGGAACAATTATTGAATTAGGTGGTGTGAAACATCGTTATCACTGTGCCTTATCCAGAACTGTGTATGTTGGTAAACCTGATCCAAAGATATCGGATACATTAAAAATAACAAATGAAGGTATTGAGAAAGCTTTAGAACAAACAAACCCAGGAAATAGTTGTCATAATGTTGCAGTTGCTTTTTGGTCAGTATTAGAAAAATATGGATTAGAAAAAGAGTCAAGAGCTGGTTACTCAATTGGTATTGGTTATCCTCCTGATTGGGGAGAACACACACTTAGTATCCGGAAAAATGAAAAGACACTTTTAGAACCTAATGTTACTTTTCATCTTATGTGTGGAATGTGGATGGATACGTGGGGATTAGAACTAAGTGAGTCAGTTAGAGTAACAGAATCAGGTTATGAGTTACTTACTCAAGTCCCAAGAGATTTGCATTTAGTAAATTAATCATTTGCATCACCACCTCCAGCACCTTTCGCTCTAGATTCCTCGGACTCAGGTACAAAAGTTCTAAAAGCTATCTTAGATATTTGATCCCAAGATTTTTTATCAGGATTTATGCCTTCAGATAGCAAATTATTTATATTTGATGATGGAATATTAATATCTAACTTTTGTTCATTTAAAATATTTTTTGTAAGTAAAAGATCAAAATTTCTTTGATAATTTGTAGAGATAATATCTCTATTAATGCTAATATTTTTATTTGTTATTTGTGCATCAACTTTTTGATCTAACAAAAACTGTGAATTGATATTTTTTTTTGCATACTTATAAAGCAAAGGTATTAGGAATATGGGATCATTGCAATTATTTATAGTTAATTTTAAATTTTCTTTTTTATCTACTTTTGATATCAAATAATCAATTAATCCTGGCCCTATCATCAATGAAGACTTATTTTTACAATCAAACTCATCATTTATATTTGATGGATCTATGCAAGCATTAAAAGTGTTATCTAATTCTTTGATTTTTAATGTTAATAATTTGATTCCGTCTAAACCAAGTATTTCAAGCCAAGTTGTAATAAATGCAGCGTCTTCATCTGATCCATAAGTGAACCCTAATCCTGAAAAAGCTCGCTGTGAATTAGTGTAGACTTCATAATAAGAGTAACTCACAGATATTAATATGAATTCATTGTTGCAAAACCCCATTCATCAACATTTTTATTATTTAGATCTGATAAATAAGGAGCTCCAGAAAAAAAACTTACTCTTAACCATCTATCTGACTTAGGATCATATCGATTGGCACCAAAAAAAGATAATTTAAATCTTAACATATCAATTGGTATTGTTTTTTTATCGAGAACATTATCTTGAACTTCCGAATAAGGATAATTTTTTAAAGACTGTATTCTTTTAACAATTCCTCTGTATTGAGGATGTGTTAATAAAAATTCACAAATTAATTGATTTTCATCTACATTTTTTATTTGCTTAAATAAGTCACTGACCATTTTTGCAATTCCTAAATTTTGTTCCAATTCACTTCCTTGCTCATTATATCTTTCACCCAGCCTAGGTTCTAACTTTGCTGCTGAAACATACCAAAATAAATAATTGCTATCTTTGTTATTAAAATCAATATCTTTTATCCAAGAATATTTATCATTGATTATTTGTTTTATATCTCCGATAGATTGATTTCCATCAATTTCCATTATCTCCTCATCTGCCATATCTTCTGCTAACTCTTCTGATATTTGAGGATACAATTCAATTAGTTGTACTCTTGCAATTTCTTGAGTATCGTTATTAAAATTTGAATCACAATAATCTAGAATATCTAACCATTTAAATTTTTGAGAAAGATCTAAGTTATTAATATAGAAAATATATTTTTTTAAATCTTCAGTAGTGAATTTATTTTTATTAATTTGGAATTCATCACTTGTGTTTACTTCCTCAAGATAATTAAGAGCTTTATTCAACAGTTTTTTATATTTTTCGAAAATTATACTATCTAACTCAATTTGAGAAATTTCTTCTAATGTCTTTGTGTACTGTTTCATCCACTTATTAATCAACTTTGGATGTTTAATGATAAAAGGTGCCATACCTAAACCTGTTGAATTACCAATACCTAAATGTTGTTTAATTTTTCTATCTAACTTTACTGCTTTTTTTGGATTAATTTGCCTTGCAACATGCTCAACTAATTCGATACTAAATTCTCTAATTAAATAAACTGATAACATTTCTGCTCTAAAGGGTTGATTGAAAACAGTTGTATTTTTTGTGTTAGTAAAATCTGATAATCCAAATTTACCACTACCATAGACAGCAGTAGTTCTCAGCAAATACCCAACTTTATTTATTTCATAAATATCTGGCTGATTACCATTTGAAAGACAATCGACAACATACTGAAACAATCTTACACTTTTATTTGCTCTGCTAAGAATTAACTCGTCTGGAGAATTACGACCTGATTCTTGAAGAGGAATTGTTTTTTTTAATCTATTTAGATCTTGATCAGATAATTTACCTACATGTAACGTATAGGCTGTATCCCATTTACTAGCGATAACTCTATCACTTCTATCCTTATCATCTAGAAAAGCAGAGAAACATACAAGTGAATAAGTTTGCTTATTAATAATTATTTCATAAACAACAGTGCCGAAACCATATTTATCTAAATCAAATTTTGACTTGTGTATTTCCCAGTTGTCGTTGATCAATCTTCTTAACATACTTCTAGAAAAACTAAGGCGAGAAGGATAGCGTGAACCCATTCTTGATAGTTTCATGTAGTTATCGTTTTTTCTTAATTTTTGTAACATTTATTAAATATCTATAGTTAATTTTGGTTTTTTCATTAATAGAAGTATTAATCTATGTCAAAAATAAGTGAAGATATACTTCTAATTGATGGATTGGAATATTGTAACTGGAATAGGGAATTATTTGAAAATGCCCACCAAGCTGGATTAACTGCAATTCATGCGACATTAGTGTATTGGGAAAATACTGAAGAGTCTTTTGAAAAAATAAATTATTGGCACCGTCTTTTTAAAGAGCATAACGATATTATTGCTCACGCAAAAACTACTGAAGATATTTTGGATGCTAAAAACAATAATAAAGTTGCAATTATTTTTGGTTTTCAAAATTCTGCTCCTATTGCGAATGATATATTTTTAATTGAAAAATTTTTTGAAGCAGGTGTGAGATTTATGCAACTCACCTATAATAATCAAACCCCACTTGCTGGTGGATGTTTTGAACCTAAAGACTCAGGTGTTTCACGATTTGGAAAAGCTGTTATTGAAGAAATGAATAGACTTGGCATGATTGTAGATTTAAGTCATGCAGGAAAGCAAACTTGCCTTGATGCTATTGAAGTCTCAAATAAACCTGTGGCAATTTCTCATGCTAACCCAAATTTCTTTCATAAATCTAAAAGAAACATTGATACTGATATTTTACAAAAACTTGTTAAAAAAAATGGTTTTATTGCGTTAAGTTTATATCCTTACCATCTTAAAAATTTAGGTGATTGTACCATAGAAGATTTTTGTGAAATGATTAAGGAGTTAGTAAACCTAATTGGTGAAGACAATATTGGAATAGGGTCTGATCTTTGTTTAAATTGGTCTGATGATGTAGTTATGTGGATGAGAAATGGAAAGTGGACCAAAAATATCGACTATGGAGAATCTAAAGATAAAAATCCAAAATGGCCTAAGTTACCAAGTTGGTATAAGCAACCAAGTGACTTAAATAATTTATTTTATTTAATGTGTGAAAATAATATTCCAGAAAAAGTTTCTACAAAAATAATAGGTCAGAATTGGTTTAACTTCATGAAAAACCAATTTTAGTTTCTACTACTAATAAAAGAAGCTGATAGTAAACTTATTATTACAATCGAAGCACCAATCATTTGATAAGTTTCTAAATTTTCTTTTAATAAAAAAACAGCCCCAAGAACACCCACCACTGGTTCTAAATACAAAAATAAAGCAGTATATGATTTTCCAATCTTGGGGATAGCAATTAATTGTGACAAAAGTGCAAAGCTATAACATACGGAAGGAATTAAAATTAAAAGATAAATATTGAAATCAAAATTAAAATTTAAAGAAAAAAATATTTTTAATATTACAAAGAAGAAAATAGTATTAAAAACATTTATAAAGATATTAATTGGTATTGGTGAAATACCTTTAATAGACATTTTTTGATTTACTATAATCATACTAGTAGATCCAAGTGAAGCAAGAAAAGCTAAAAGAATACCTATTATATTTATGACTTTAAAAGATGGTCCTATAACTAAAACAATTCCTAAAAATGTTACAAAAAAGAGAATCTTTACAATTAGTGAAATTTTTTCTTTATCGATAATAATAGAAAATAAAAGAACATATATTGGATAGAGGCAAAAAATAAGAATTGTTAAACTAACTTCAATAAATATAACTGAAGTCAATAACCCAAGTGTTAATAATATAGAACCAGCTGATATAGATAAAAAGTATTTTAGGTTCTTTTTAAAAATTTCTAATAGGTTCTTTTGATAAGGGATAAAAGGTAATATAATTATCGAGGCTACTGCGTAACGTAAAAAAATAGTTAATGCTACAGAGGCGCCGGAATTATAAGCCATTTTTGTAGTAGGGCCAATTAAGCCAAATAAAATTCCAGCAACTAAAGCAAAAATAACTCCAAATATGAACATTTTTTAAATTAACTTTTGACTATTTGTTTTCATGCAGTTATTCAAGCTTCATTACAAAATATATTATGAATGACACATCTAAAAGTTTTGTTAAATTTGAAAAGATCGATAAAAGTTATGATGGAGAAGTACTAGTAGTAAAAAACTTGAACTTAGACATTGCTAAGGGTGAATTTGTAACAATGTTGGGTCCGTCTGGATCAGGTAAAACAACAACTTTAATGATGTTAGCTGGTTTTGAAACTCCTACAAATGGTGAAATATTTTTAGATACTAAACCAATTAGTAAAATTCCTCCCTATGAAAGAGAAATAGGAATGGTATTTCAAAACTATGCTTTATTTCCTCACATGACTGTTGCGGAAAATTTGTCATTTCCACTAGAAGTGAGAAAAATTTCAAAAGCAGATATTAAAGAAAAAGTGCAGAAAGCACTTGATATGGTTGAGTTAGGTAATTTTGGTACAAGATTTCCAGCTCAACTATCTGGTGGACAACAGCAAAGAGTCGCTTTGGCTAGAGCACTGGTATTTGAACCTCGCCTAGTATTAATGGATGAGCCTTTAGGCGCGCTTGATAAGAATTTACGTGAACAGATGCAATACGAAATAAAACATATTCATGATAGGATTGGCATAACAGTTGTCTATGTTACTCATGACCAAAGTGAAGCATTAACAATGTCCAATAGAATTGCAGTATTCAATGATGGAGTTGTACAACAATTATCTACACCTGATATCTTGTATGAAAAACCTGAAAATTCTTTTGTTGCAAAATTTATTGGTGAAAATAATACACTTAATGGTGTTGTTAGGGAAGTGAATGGATCATCATGTACTGTTGAATTGGATGGTGGTTTTGGAATGGTGAAAGCATTAAAAATTAATGTTAATGAAGTTGGAGAAAAAACTCAACTATCCATAAGACCAGAACGTGTTTCAATCGATAACTCAACATCTGACTCCAATAATTTTTCAGGTAAAATTGAAGAACTAATTTACCTAGGAGATCACATCAGAGCTAGACTTGATGTTTGTGGTAATAATGAGTTTATAGTTAAGGTTCCAAATGAAGGAAGTTTTAATCATAAAGAAGGTGACGAACTTAAATTAAGCTGGAATTCTGAAGATGTCCGAGCATTAGATCTGTAATTATACTTTTTTCTTTATATTTAGCCAAAATTTTTTACTTTTACCCCTTTTTTTTCATTTCACGACATGTTATTACTTAATCATTACGGACATAATCTTAAGATTAAATAACTAAAAATAGGAGGATATATATGTCTAAATTTTTAAAAGCCTTCTTATTTGTGTCACTTGTCTTTGCTCCTTTTGCAGCTAGCGCTGTAACTGTTGCTTCATGGGGTGGTGCTTATACAGAAAGTCAACAAAAAGCTTATGCTGATACATATTCTGATCCTAGCTCAATTGTCTTTGAAAACTACAACGGAGGTTTAGGTGAAGTAAGAGCTCAAGTAGAAAGTGGAAGTGTTACTTGGGATTTAGTAGATGTTTTACCATCTGATGCAATAACTGGATGTGATGAAGGATTATTTGAAGATATTTCAAGTGAAATTGCTACTTTAGGTGTTCCTGGTCCTGATGGTGAGTCGATTGCAGAAGATATGGAAAATAATGGTCTTGAATACCATTCTGGTTGGGACTGTTGTGTACCACAAATCTTTTGGACATATGTTGTATTCTATGATCCTGACGCATTCCCTGGTGAAAAGCCTGACAGCATGGCAGACTTCTTTGATACAGAAAAATTCCCTGGTAAAAGAGGTATTCATACTTGGGCAACAGGTATTATAGAAAAAGCTATGGTAGCAGATGGTGTTAAACCAAATGCAGTACCAACAGTTTTAGCTAACCAAACAGGTGCTATTGATAGAGCATTTGAAGTTATGGACAGAATTAAGGACGATGTTGTTTTCTGGTCTGCTGGTTCACAACCACTTGAGTTAGTAAAAAGTGGTGAGGTTATCATGGCTATCGCATATAACGGTCGTGTAGGTGCAGCAAACTTAGCTGAAGGTGAAAACTTTGAGTATATTTGGGAAGGTCAGGTTTTAGACCAAGAGTATCTTTGTCTAACCGCTGGAGCTCCTAACAGAGATGCAGCTATTGACTTTATGATGCATGCTTCAACTCCTGAAGCACAAGCTGAACAAGCTAAATATATTACATATGGACCAATGAGAGCATCTGGTATTCCAATCATTGAAAACAATGAGCCTTGGGGACCAGGAGGTGTTGATATCATGCCTCACATGCCTAACACACCAGAACGTTTAAAAGTTTCAATCGTAAGTGATCCACAATGGTGGTCAGATTACGGTGCAGAAATTAATGAGCGTTATGCTGCTTGGATGGGTAACTAAGCTTGATAAAATAAAATTTGTAATTTAATCTAAAGGCGAGAATTATCTCGCCTTTTTATTTGGAGGTTACCATTTCTACAGCGGAATTATTAACTACAGACGGAATTCCACTCAAACAAAGTCTTCGAAAGGCTGAAAGAAGAAATAAACTTCGTGCATTTCTTCTTGTTTTTCCTTTACTCCTTTTCATTTTTTGTCACTTTTGTAATGCCAATTGGAGATATGCTTCTTAGGAGCGTCGATGATAGTCAAATTAATTCAGTTTTTCCTAATACTTTTGATGAATATAAAAATTGGGATAAAGGAGCTGACGAACTACCACCTGAAGAAGTGTATAAAAGTCTTTTTTTTGAATTAGCTAATGGAGACAAGAGACAAATAGGTAAAGCCTTAACAAGAATGAATTATGCAAAATCTGGTTGGAAAAGTTTAATAAAAAAAACAACTAGAGAAATAAAAAAAATTGTAAAAAAAGGCGAAGAACCAGTTTCGTATAAAGATACATTTATTAATATAAATAAGCTTTGGGCAGATCCAACTTATTGGTACTCATTTAATCAAATGGTAAAAGATAGATCTTCAATTTATTATTGGAATGCTTTGGATAGAACATTTGATGAAGAAGGAGATGTCGTTTTACAAGATGAAAAAAGAAGAATGTATATTAAAACATGGGTTAGAACTTTTAAGGTAAGTATTTATGTAACAATTTTTTGCTTAATTCTTGGCTTTCCGGTTGCTCATCTCTTAGCTAATTTACCTCTTAGATATAGCAATCTTCTGATGATTTTTGTATTACTTCCATTTTGGACCTCTCTACTTGTGAGAACAACAGCATGGATTGTAATGCTTCAACAAAATGGAGTTATAAATGGAATTTTAGTCTGGTTAGGCATCATAAGCGACGATGGTCGAATACAAATGGTTTATAATGAAGTTGGAACCTTAATAGCAATGACTCAAATTTTATTACCATTTATGATTTTACCTTTATACAGTGTGATGAGGGTAATTCCAAAAAGTCATATGAGAGCTGCTCAAAATTTAGGAGCAAAACCTTCAACTGCATTTTTGCGAGTTTACTTACCACAGACTATTCCTGGTATAAGCGCTGGTGGTTTATTGGTTTTTGTACTTGCCATTGGGTATTTTATAACACCTGAATTAGTTGGAGGAAAAGATGGTAAATTGATTGGGAGTTGGATTGCTTATCATTTAAAAACAACACTTAACTGGGGATTGTGCGCTGCTCTTGGTGCTATACTTCTTGGTATAATGCTGATCTTCTATTGGCTCTACAATAAAATTGTCGGAATAGACAATATAAAGTTAGGATAAAAAATGGCTCTTCCAAGTTACTCAACTCCAGTACAAAGAACCTACTATTATTTTTACTTATTTTTTTTGTACGGTAGTTTTCTTTTTTTTAATAGCGCCACTATTTGCAATTATTCCAATTTCTTTTAGCGTTTCTCCTTTTATGGTTTTTACTGAAGGAATGCTTGCATGGCCTCCCGACCCAGAAGCATGGTCAATTAGATGGTATAGAAATATGATTGGTGATTGTAGTGCTGATGTTGTTTCTTCTACTGTTCCTTGCTCAACAAAATGGATGAAAGGTACAGTAAATAGTTTTTATATTGGTATTATAGCAACTGTTATTGCTACAGCTTTAGGAACACTGGCAGCTCTTGGTTTAAGTAGACCACATATGCCATATAAAGGTTTAATAATGGCAATCTTAATTTCACCAATGATTGTTCCACTAATTATAACAGCTGCAGGAATGTTCTTCTTCTATGCAAGAATAAATCTTGTTTATACTTTCACAGGTGTAATTCTTGCACATGTTGCTCTTGCTACACCTTTTGTAGTAATCACTGTAACGGCAACATTAGTTGGTTTCGATATGAATATGGTAAAAGCAGCACAAAGCTTAGGTGCTAAACCAATGAGAACATTTTTTAAAGTTATTATGCCATTGATTTTACCAGGTATTATATCCGGAGCTTTATTTGCTTTTATTACATCTTTTGATGAAGTTGTTATAGTTATGTTTATGGCAAGTATTGATCAGTTAACTATTCCAAAACAAATGTGGGCCGGAATACGACAAGAAATTAGCCCTGTTATTTTATGTATGGCTACTTGTTTAGTACTTCTTTCTATATTTTTATTAACTACAGTTGAGCTACTTAGAAGAAGGTCTGAAAAACTCAGAGGTATTAAAGCTCGATAGAACAGTGAAGAACATAGCTGTTATTGGTGCTGGCATAGTTGGTATATGTAGTGCATATTTTTTAAAAAAATCTGGATTTAATGTAACTTTAATTGACAGAGAGCAGCCTGGCTCAATGACAAGTTTTGGGCATGCTTGTACTTTTGCAGACTATGCAAATGTTCCTGTAAATTATCCTGGATTGATTTGGGATATACCATCAATGCTCTTAAGAAAAGATGGACCTTTGGCAGTTGATTTTTTTTATATTTTAAAGAACTTGCCTTGGGCAATAAGTTTTTTAAAAAACTGTAAAAAAGAAAAAGTTAATGAAATAGCAAACTCTCTAACCAACCTATTAAAACACTCACAAATTTCTTACGATGAAATTTTTCAAGATGTAAATGTAAAAGAATATATTAGCTATGAAGAAAATCTATATCTTTTTGATTCAAAAAAATCTTATGAAAATTATGAATACGCAAACATTATTAGAAAAAATAATAACGTTAAAGTAAGAAATTTAAATAAAAATGAAGTTAAAGAATTAGAACCAAATTTGGCTGATGTTTATTATGCAGGTCAAATTTTTACAGGATCTAGACATACAACAAATCCATTAGCAATAAGTACTAAAATTTTTGAAAAGTTTTTAGAATTAGGTGGTATTTATATAAATCAAAATATAAAAAATTTAACGCAGAAAGAAAAAAATATAGAATTATTTTTAGAAAATAAAAAACTTAATTTTGATAAAATAATTGTAAGTGCTGGTGCTTGGTCAAATCAAATTGCAAATAAGCTTGGAGATAAATTCCCTCTTGATACCGAAAGAGGGTATCACATTTTATTTGAAACTGAAGAGAAATTAATAAATCGTCCCGTTGCTTGGTCTGAATCTGGATTTTACCTAATACAAATTCATGATGGTATAAGAGCTGCTGGTACAGTTGAAATAGCAGGTTTAAATAAACCACCTAATAAAAAACGTCTTGAAATGATAGAGAGACAATCAAGAAAGGTTTTGCCCCAATTGAAAGAAGTAAGATCAACATGGATGGGGAGAAGACCTACCTTGCCAGACTCATTACCTGTGATTGGAAAGTCTCGCAAAAATAATAATGTCATTTATGCATTTGGACATCAACATATTGGCTGGACTTTAGGAGCTGTTACAGGAAAAATTATTGATAGTTTATCAAAAGATCAATTGCCGAATATAGACATTAGCGCTTATTCTCCTGGTCGATTTTAACCAAAACTAATACCAACATTTTTGACTTGAAGATAAGATTTAAGTCCATCTACTCCTTTTTCACGGCTATATCCTGATTGTTTATAACCTCCAAAAGGAGTTGCATGATTTCCGGTAAACCATTTATTTACATATACTTGACCAGCTTCTAATTTGCTTGCAGTCCAAGATGCTTTTTTAAGATCTTTTGTAAACACACCAGCACCTAAACCATACTCAGTATCATTAGCAATATCAATTGCTTCTTCTTGATCTTCATATTCAAGAACTGAGAGTACTGGACCAAAAATTTCTTCTCTGGCTACAGTCATACTTTGTTTAACATTGTTTAGAACTGTTGGTTCCATAAAATATCCTTCACGCTCTAATCTTTTTCCACCATATGCTGCTTCTGCTCCTTCTTGGATTCCCGATCTCGCATAACCCTCAACTTTTTGAAGTTGATTTTCTGATATAACTGGAGTTAGGTCTGTATCTTTTTCTATACCAGGTCCAATTTTTAAAGTTTTACTCATATCAACAAGCTTATCTACTAATTCATCTTTTATTGATTTATGAACTACCAATCTAGACATCGCTGTACAAATTTGTCCTGCAACACTAAATATTCCTGAACGAGCGCTTTCTAGAACTTCATTTAGATCAGCGTCAGGGTAAACAATACCAGCTGACTTACCTCCTAATTCAACTACAGCAGGAATAGCTTTATCAGCACAAGCATGAAGTATCTTTTTTCCAGTTGCGACTGAGCCTGTAAATACTACGTGATTTACATCTTCATGAGATACAAGATAAGATCCTGCCTCATTCCCATATCCACAAATTATGTTAATTAAACCATCTGGTACATCAGCATTTTGTATTGCTTTTGCAAAAATTGTTGCGGACAAAGGAGTTAATTCTGCAGTTTTTATAATTGTTGAATTTCCTGTAGCAAAAGAACACGATAGTGATCTTCCAATCATAGATAATGGAAAATTCCATGGTACAACATGTGCTGACACACCAAATGGTTCTAAAACTGTGTAATCAAAAATATTTTTTGCTACAGGTATAGTTTTGCCTTCAAGTTTATCAGTTAGACCGGCATAATAATCAAACATATCTGCTACATCATTGAATTCTTTAATTGCTGAAGCAATATTTTTTCCATTTTCATAACAAAGAAGTTCTCCTCCTTCTTTTGCAACTTTTCTTGTCTCTTCCGCAATTTTTCTCATTAATTTTGCTCTTGTAAGCAATGGCATATCTACAAGTACTCTATTGTTATAAGAATTCTTTGCTGCTTCTACAGCAAGATCAACATCATTTTTTTTTGCACATGAAATTTCACCAATGACTTTACCATTTGAAGGATCATCAACTTTTATAGTTTCCTTTGATTCGCTACTAATCCATTTTCCGTTAATAAAATTTTTATACTGTTGCATGATTGTCTCTTTAAATTTTTTCCTTTATTCTATAATTATCTATAGTAACATAAATTATAAATGCCAAGTATAATAAAATATTATGTAAAAACGATAGATTTCATCAGTTTGAAAACTGGACGAGCAACTATGTATCTAGTTTTTGTAATGATGTTTATTCTAATTTTATCTTTTGTAACCAGAAATATTATTAACATTCCACTTATCTGGATTATTGAAATGGCTCAGTTTGTTATGACAGGTTATTATTTATTAGGTGGAGGATATTCAATGCTTACAGACGATCATGTAAGAATGGATCTTATTTATAGTAAACTTAAAGATAAAACTAAGGCATTATTGGATTCTTTAACAAGTGTGTTTTTAATTTTTTATCTTGTTGTTCTTTTAATTGGTTCAATTTCTAGTTTAACTTATACTTTAGAAACTAATCAAAGATTATTTACAGCGTGGGCACCTTATGTTTGGCCTATCAAATCTATAATGACTTTTGGTATTTTATTAATGCTTCTTCAATCAATTGCAATTTTTTTCAAGGACATTGCAAAAGTATTAAATAGAGAAATTTGATGATTGCAGATCTAGTAAGCTATGAAACAATTGCAATAACTATGTTTGCAACAATGTTGCTGATGTTATTGACTGGGCAAAGAGTATTCGGAGCAATAGGTTTCGTTGCAGCTATCGCTGCATTATTATTATGGGGTGATGGCGCAGTTGAAATGCCTTACACTGCAGCATGGAAATTATTCAAATGGTATCCAATGCTTACATTACCATTATTCATTTACATGGGATATATGATATCTGAATCTGGTATTGCCGATGATCTTTATAGAATGTTTCATGTTTATTTTGGGGGTATAAAAGGTGGTTTAGCAATTGGCACAATGGGAATGATGGTTGCTATATCTGCAATGAATGGTCTGAGTGTTGCAGGAATGGCAATTGGAGCCACCATTGCTTTACCAGCAATGCTAAAACTTGGTTATGATAAAAGAATGATAACTGGTGTTGTCCAAGCAGGAAGCTCTTTGGGAATTTTAGTTCCACCTAGCGTTGTTCTTGTTTTATATGGAATGATTGCTAGGCAACCTGTTAGTAAATTATGGCTTGCTGGTATTATTCCTGGAATAATGATGGCAACGTTATTTATTTTATACATTTACATAAGATGTAAGCTCCAACCTGAACTAGGTCCAGCTCTTCCAAAGGAAGAAAGACAAATTTCAAAAACTGAAAAAATGAAATTGTTACAGGCAGGCTTAATACCTTTTGCAATTTTCTTTTCAATGACTGGATTATTTTTAATGGGTATCGCAAGTCTAGTGGAATGTTCTGCAGTAGGTGCATTTGGTGCAACTCTTGCAGCATTAGTTAAAGGTAAATTAAATTGGCCTGTGATTGAAAATACTTTGAAAAAAACTTTAGGCGTTTCGTGTATGTTTATGTGGATAATCTTAGCTGCTTTAAGCTTTGGAGCAGTATTTGATGGTATAGGGGCAGTGAGAGCTATTGAAACTCTATTCATAGAAAGATGGAACCTAAGTCCTTGGGGTGTTTTAATAATGATGCAGCTGTCTTACATTTTAATGGGAATGTTTTTAGATGATACAGCAATGTTAGTAATCGTTGCACCTTTATATGTTCCCTTAATAATTGCATTGGGTTTTAATCCAATTTGGTATGGTGTTTTGTATACAATTACATGTCAAATTGCATATATGACTCCACCATTTGGATATAATTTATTTTTAATGCGAGCAATGGCTCCTAAAGAAATTGATCTCATAGATATCTACAGATCAATTATTCCATTTGTTTTAGTTATGTGTTTAGGTTTAGCTATAGTTATGATTTTTCCTGAAATTGCAACTTGGCTTCCTGATTATGTGTCTAGAAGATAATTAATTTGTTTATAAAGTATCGCTAATTTTCTTGATTTATATTTTTTAAAATAGTTAAATCACTTATTATTTCAATTTACTTTTGAAAGGAGGTATTATGAAAAATAAAAAAAATCTCACTAAAAGACGTGAGTTTTTAAAAAAAGCTGGATTAATATCTGCTGGCGCAATTGGGGCTTCAACTTTAGCAGCTCCGTATGGTTATGCAGCAACTAATCCTATTAAATGGAGACTACAAACATATTCAGGTGCACCGTTAGGAGCACATGTAGTTCTTCCTCAAATTGAAGCATTTAATAAAGCTGCCCATGGTGAAATGGAAATCGAACTTTTTTATGCTGATCAATTAGTACCTACAGATGAGCTATTTAGAGCTATGCAAGCTGGAACCATTGATGCTGTTCAGAGTGATGATGCTACAATGGGATCGCCAGTAGATATATCTGTTTTTGGAGGATATTTTCCATTTGCAACAAGGTATAGCTTGGATGTGCCAGCAATGTTTAAATATTATGGTCTAGATGAAATTTGGGCAGAGGCATATGGAGAAGTAAGAGATGTGACATGGTTAAGTACTTCTGCTTGGGATCCATGTCATTTATTTACAGTAGATAAAAAAATTACCTCACTTGCTGATATGAAAGGTTTACGAGTTTTTGGTGTTCCGACAGCTGGTCGTTTCTTAGCACAGTATGGCTTAATTCCTGTAATTGTCCCTTGGGATGATGTTGAAGTTGCAATGCAAACAGGCGAGCTTGATGGTGTATGTTGGTGTGGATTTACTGAAGCATATGAGGTTGGTTGGGCTGATATTTGTAATTATGCGTTAACTAATTCTGTAACAGGTGCTTGGTTTGGTTCATACTTTGCCAATTCTAAAAGTTGGGAAAAACTGTCACCCAAACTTCAAGAATTATTTAAGATGTCTATTGATCAATCTCATTACTATAGACAAGTTTGGTATTGGGGTGGAGAAGCAGACTTAAGGGTAAATGGTAAAAAAATGGAACTTACTAGTCTACCAGCAAATGAATGGTCAGGTGTTGTAAAAGATGCTGAAAAATTCTGGGATGATGTAGCTAGTTCAAGCCCTAGAAGTGGTAAAGTTGTAGATGCATTCAAATTATATGCATCAACAATGGATAAAGCAGGATATCCTTATAGATAATAATTTTAATCCAGCACTTTAAAAGTGCTGGATTTTTTCGAGGCTAACTTAATGACAATTACTTTTAACGATCTAAAAAAAGCTATCAAAAATGATGAAATTGATACGGTTTTAGTTTGTGTGTCAGATATGCAGGGAAGATTAAATGGAAAAAGAGTTACTGGCAAAGCATTTATAGATTACGTACATAAAGAAACACATATGTGTGATTATCTTTATACAGTTGATATGGATATGTTTACTGTTCCTGGATATAAATCTTCTTCATGGGAAACTGGGTATGGCGACATGACTGTAATCCCCGACTTGAAATCAATAAAAATTGCAACTTGGTTAGAAAAAACAGCTATTGTAATTTGTGATTGCCTTGACCATCATGGAAAAAAACCGCTTGTTCATTCAACTAGACAAATTTTAAAAGATGTTATTGCTAAGGCAAATAAAATGGGGTTTGATCCTATGATTGGATCAGAATTAGAATTTTTTTTATTTGATCAAACCTATGATGAAATTCACAATAATAATTACAAAAATTTAAAAGAGTCATCTTGGTACATACAAGATTATATGATTTTCCAAACAACTAAGGAAGAAGATGTTATGAGAGAGTTAAGAAATTCTCTCCTCAAATCTGGAATTTATGTTGAATGTTCAAAGGGTGAGGCAGCTCCTGGACAAGAAGAAATAAATGTTGTCTTCACAGACGCATTAAATATGGCAGATAATCATATTTTGATTAAAAATGCTGCTAAAGAAATTGCTTATAAGAAAAATAAAGCAGTAACATTTATGGCAAAATATAAAGAGAATGTTGGTGGCAGTTCTTGTCATGTTCATAATTCACTCTTTGATAAGAAAACAAAAAAAAATATTTTTTATAATTCAAAGGATAAATTTGGAATGTCAGATATATTCAAAAGTTATGTTGCTGGTCAGATAAAATTTTTATCTGATATTTCTATATTTTTAGCACCAAATATTAATTCTTATAAAAGATTCCAAGAAGGTTCTTTCGCTCCAACAAAGTCAGTTTGGGGTATAGATAACAGAACTGCTGGTTTTAGATTAGCGGGTCATGGCTCTTCAATAAGAATAGAGTGCAGAGTACCAGGAGCAGATGTAAACCCCTATTTAGCTTTTGCCGCACTTGTCGGTGCTGGATTGTATGGAATAAAAAATAAACTTAAACTAGAAGAACCTTACAGTGGGAATATCTATGAAAAGAAAGTAAGGGAAGTTCCAAAGACATTAAATGAAGCAATTCAATTAGCAAAAAAATCTAAATTATTACCAGAAATTTTCCACTCTGATGTTTTAGATCATTATATCCATGCAGCTGAGTGGGAGCAAAAAGATTATGATATATCAGTTAACGACTGGCAGCTTAGAAGATATTTTGAAAGAGGATAAAATTAAGGTTTAGCCCTAAGACCCCCGTCGACAATTAATTCAGTACCAGTAATAAAGCTGCTTTCATCGCTTAGAAGAAACATTGTTGAGTTTGCTATATCACTAGGTTTTCCAACTCTTCTGAGAGGTATAACATTAGATAGATTTTTTTTTAACTCTGGATTTTTTTTCCATCTTTCCTGCATTGGGGTCTCTATTGGTCCTGGCAATATAGAATTTGATCTAATATTTTTGCTTGCAAACTGAATAGATATTGATTTAGAAAGGCGTAATAAAGCCGCCTTAGATGATCCATAAGCATCTTGAGGTTTATTGTCTCCAGATAAAGCATCAATAGATGAAATGTGAACTATAGATCCAAATTTATTTTTTTTCATTTGAGGAAGTATACTTTGTAAAACAATTACTATTGAATTAAGGTTTATAGAAAAAACTTTATTCCATGTGTTTATATCAATTTTTTCTAAACTTACGTCTTTATCAAACAACAAAACACCTGCTGCATTAATTACATATTCAATTTTTTTATATTTTTTCTTTAGTTCTGTTAAACATAATTGTAAATTTTTATAGTCTGATAAATCTATTTTTATAAATTCAACAAATTTATTTAATAGTATTTTTTTACTTGGAGTATTTATGTCTAAAATTATGACTTCAATTTTATTTTTGATTAATTTTTCTACTATTGATAAACCAATTCCACCAGAGCCACCAGTAATAAGAGCTGTTCTTCCTGAGAAATTTAATTTCATAAACAAACTATATATATAATTTAAAAAAATTTAATTGATTTAATTAATTAAAATAACTAAACCAATTAAAATGCTTAAAACTGTTAGTCCAATTGATAATTCTATACTTGTAGAAAGAAATTTTGCGACAGATAGTGAAATAGAAACTGTTCTTCAAAATGCTTACGACGCTAGGAAAGAGTGGAAAGAAACTTCTTTACGTGAAAGAAAAGAAATAATTAATAATTTTGTAAAATCATTCCTTTTAAATGATGAAGAAATCATTGAAAATTTATGCAAACAAATTGGAAGACCAATTATTCAATGTCCTGGTGAAATGAGAGGTTTTGAAGAAAGAGCAAATTATATGATTGATAACGCTGAAAGAGCTTTAGAGGATTTGGTATCTAGAAAAGACTCTGAGTTTGATAATTATATAAAAAAGGAACCACTTGGTACAATTTTTGTAATTGCACCTTGGAATTATCCTTTTAATACATCTGTTAACTCTATTGTTCCAAGTCTGTTGTCAGGTAATACTGTTATTTTAAAACATTCATCTCAAACACCATTATGTGCTGAACAATTATTTGATGCTGCTACCAAAGCATCATTGCCAAAGAATATATTTCAATTTCTTCATTTAAATCATTCATCTACTTCAAAAGTAATTTCTGACAATCGAATAAATCATGTTTTATTTACTGGTTCAGTAAGTGGAGGAAGAGAAATAAAAAAATCTATTGGCACAAGATTTATAGGTGCAGGATTAGAACTTGGAGGAAAAGATCCAGCATATGTGAGAAGTGATTGTAATCTTGAACATGCAATCGAAAATTTAGTTGATGGTTCCTATTTCAATTCAGGTCAATCATGTTGTGGTATTGAAAGAATATATGTTGATGAAAAAATATATGATAAATTTGTAGATGGTTTTAAATCAATTACAGAAAAATATATTTTGGGAAATCCACTAGAAGAAAATACCAATTTAGGACCTGTTGTTAGAATGAATGCAGCAAAATATATTAGAACACAAGTTTCCCAAGCTTTAAACAAAGGTGCTAAAAATATAATTGACTCAAATAAATTTAAGGCTGATGATGGAACTAATTGCTATGTTAGTCCTTCAGCTCTTATACATGTAGATCATTCAATGGAATTTATGAAAGAGGAAACTTTTGGACCAACCGTTGGAATAATGAAAGTTAAAAATGAAGAAGATGCTATTAACCTAATGAATGATAGTGTTTATGGATTAACTGCTAGTATTTGGACTTCTGATAAAGAGTTTGCACAAAGTATGGGATCTAAAATAGAGACAGGTACTTTTTTTATGAATAGATGTGATTATCTCGATCCAGGTCTTGCTTGGACAGGAGTAAAAGATACTGGCATTGGTGTTACTCTTTCAGTTTTAGGTTTTGATCATCTTACTCGAGCAAAAAGTTATCACATAAGGACACTTTAATGGAAATACAAAACATAAACTGGAATTATCCAACAAATATGTGGTTTGGTTTAAATAGAATTAAAGAAATTCAAAAAGCATGTGATAATTTAAATATTAAAAATCCTTTGATAGTTACTGACCCAGGCATTCTTCAAACTGATATTATTATTAAAATTAATAGCTCCCTTAATCAAAAAGCAAATATATTTAGTAAAGTAAAATCAAATCCTACAAGTCAAAATGTAGAGGAGGGAGTTAAACAATTTAACCACAATAATCACGATGGAGTAATAGCTGTAGGGGGTGGCTCTGGTATGGATACAGGTAAAGGTATCGCTTTTATGTCTAAACAAGAAAGACCTTTATGGGATTTTGAAGATATTGGTGATTGGTGGACAAGAGCAATTAGTGATGCGATATTTCCTATTATTGCTGTTCCGACAACAGCAGGAACAGGCTCAGAGACTGGAAGAGCATCAGTTTTTACTAATGAAAAAACACAAGAAAAAAAAATAATTTTCCATCCAAAAATGCTGCCTTCTATAGTTATACTTGATCCTGATTTAACAATACCATTACCTTCATCATTGACAGCATATACTGGTATGGATGCTTTGGCCCATTGTTTTGAAGCTTATTCATCTAATAATTTTCATCCTCTTTCTCAGGGAATAGCTTTAGAAGGGATAAAGATGATCAAGGATAATTTAATTCTAGCCTATAAAGATGGAAAAAATATAAAAGCTCGAGCTAATATGCTTGCAACATCTTCTATGGGCTCAATTGCTTTCCAAAAAGGTTTGGGAGCTATTCATTCTTTAAGTCATCCTGTTGGTGCAATTTATAATACACATCATGGATTAACTAATGCAGTATTTATGCCATATGTTTTACAATATAATAAAAAAGGCATTGAAGAAAAAATTATTGATATTGCAAGATATATAAATTTAAAATCAGCAACATTTAATAATTTTATGGATTGGATTTTAGAGCTTAGATCTAATTTAAATATTCCTCATACTTTAAGTGAAATAATTGATGATGACAAAAATTTAGAAAAAATGAGTTTAATGGCTTTTAATGATCCATCAACAAGTACAAATCCTATACCAGTTAACGCAGAAGATTTTTTAAAAATGTATATAAACGCCTTTAAAGGTGATTTATAAATTTATAGCGTTGCTCCAATTATCCAAGGATTAAATTCATCATCACCGTAATCATTTATTTCACTCTTTGATTTTTCACCGGATGCAACTGAAATTATTTTATCAAATATTTCTTTGCCAACTTCATTAACGCTTGCAACATTATCCATAATAGTACCAGCATTGATGTCCATATCTTCACTAAGTTTATTATACATATTTGTATTTGTTGCTATTTTAATACTTGGAGTGGGTTTAAATCCAAAGCACGAACCTCGACCAGTAGTAAAACAAATAACATTAGCGCCAGAAGCAACTTGACCAGTTACAGATACAGGATCATAACCTGGAGAATTCATAAAGTTAAAACCTTTGGTTTTTACCTGTTCAGCATAATCGAGAACATCAACCATATTTCTATTTCCAGCTTTGGATACTGCACCTAATGACTTTTCCAGAATTGTAGTTAAACCTCCTTTTTTATTACCAGGACTTGGATTATTATCTAATGTGCTATCGTTGCTAGCAACATATTTTTTCCACCATTCAATTTGTTTATTTAGTTTTTCTATATTTTTTTCGTTTAATGATTTTTCAAATAATAAATGTTCGGCTCCATATATTTCTGGAGTCTCTGATAATAATGTTGTTCCACCATGATCAATAATCATATCTGAAGCAAAGCCTAGTGCAGGATTTGCAGTTATCCCAGAATACGAATCTGAACCACCACATTGTAAAGCAACTGTTAGTTCTGAAATGGGTATATTTGTTCTAGAAATACTATTAATTTCATTTAGTTGATTAAAAATTTTTGAAGTTACTTTCGTTATTATTTCATTTGTTCCACCTTCATCTTGAATATTCAAATATTCAATATTTCTTTTTTCCTGATCATTGTTGTACAAACTTATTTGGGCACATTCGCATCCAAGTCCAATAACAAAAACTTTTCCAAAATTAGGATGAATTTTAAAACCTTCAATAGTTCTGTTAAATACATTCATGGCATATCCAGAAGTATTCATCCCACAACCTGATGAATGTTTTAAACAAACTGCCCCATCAATGTTATCAAAATTATTATCTTTTAAATAATTATTTATTTTATTAGATATTTTTTTAACAACTGTTGCCGAACAATTAACTGTACTAATTAAACCTATATAATTCCTAGTACCTGATGATCCATTATTCCTTTTAAAGCCTTTAAAGTATTCTGTTTTTTCACTTTTATTAATATCATTTCTAATATCTTTACGGATATATTCTCTTTTGAATTCACTATATCCCATATTATGGGAATGTACATGTTCACCAGGTTCTATATTTTTATTTGAGATTCCTATTATCTGACCATACTTAAAAATAAAATCACCACTTTTAATTTTTTTTAAAGAAATTTTATGGCCATAAGGAATATTATTTATAGATTTAATTCCATAATTTATATTAATATTCTGAGGAATATCCATCGGAGCAATTCCAATATTATCTTTTTCATTTAATTTGATTATGTTAAACATAACTTAGATTAATATATCATAAATAATCATGAACGAAATCGCAACTTATCCATCACTAAAAGATAGAGTAGTGCTTATTACAGGAGGTGCCTCAGGAATTGGGGAAAGTATTGTCGAACAATTTGCTTCTCAAAAATCAAAAGTTGCATTTTTAGATATAAATGATGAGTTAGGTAACGAATTATCAAAAAAAATTAAAAACAAATATGATATTGATTGTCTATTTGTAAAATGTGATTTAAAAAATATAGAACAACTTAAAAGTTCATTAGAGAAAGTAAAAAAAGAAATTGGGCCAATTTCAATTCTGGTAAATAATGCAGCAAATGATGAGAGACATGATCTAGATAGTGTCACCCCTGAATATTGGGATGATAGAATGAATATTAATTTAAGACATTATTTTTTTGCAACCCAAGCTGTCTATAAAGACATGAAAGATTTAGGAAAAGGTTCTGTTGTAAATATAGGTAGTTTTTCATGGATGATTTCTCAAGGCGGTATGCCTGGATATACCACTGCAAAATCTGCTATTATGGGATTAACAAGAACTTTAGCAAGAGATTTAGGTGTCTATAACATTAGAGTAAATTGTATTGTTCCTGGTTGGATCATTACGGAGAGGCAAAAAAAATTATGGCTTACTCCAGAAATTAAAAAAACTCAACTTGACAGACAATGTATTAAGAGAATGCTTATGCCTGAAGATATATCAAAGCCAGTTTTGTTTTTTGCATCCGATCAAAGTTCTGGTTGTACCGCACAAAATTATGTAATTGATGGTGGCATAGTTAATTAATGAAAAAAAAATCCAAAATTGCTTTTGGTAGATTAGACTTACTTAGAAATGATACTTTAAATAATAAAAATAAAATTAGAATTGGTTTTATTGGTGGAGGTCCTAATTCATTTATTGGATACACTCATAGGTTATCAGCAAGATTTGATAATAAATTTGAATTTGTTGCTGGAATATTTTCAAAAGATAAAAAAAAATCTAAATCTTTTGGTTCTTCATTAGGATTAGCTGATGATCGTTGTTACAGTGATTATAAGTCTATGGCATCCGCTGAGTCAAAAAGAAATGATGGTATTCAAGCGCTTGGAATAATGACTCCATCGGGTGATCATTATAAGATAGCAAAAGTATTTATTGAAAAAGGAATACATATTATTTGTGACAAACCTTTAACCGCAACAGTTGAGGATGCTGTTAAATTAAAAAAAGTAATTTTAAAAAATAAAATTGTATTTGCATTAACACACAATTACTCAAGCTATCCAATGCTACGAGAGGCAAAAAATATTATTTCAAATCATAAATTAGGAAAAATCAATTTAATAAATGTTGAGTACCCCCAAGGTTATACAGTCGGAGTAAAAAAGAAAGATGAAAAAAGAACATTAAAATGGAGACTAGATAAAAAACAATCTGGGCCCTCAATGATATTATCTGAAATTGGAACTCACGCGTATCATTTGTTGAGATATGTGACTGGATTAGAAGCAAATGAAATATCAGCAGAAGTAAATTCATTATCCTCAGAAATTTCAGTTGATGATAATGCTTTTGTATTATTAAGAATGCGAAATAAGGCAAGAGGTATAATCTGGGTATCGTCCGCTGCTACTGGTGGAGAAAATGGTCTAAAAATTAGAGTGTATGGAACAAAAGGTTCAATAGAATGGTTACAGGATGATCCAAATAATCTAAAGTTTACAGAACTAGATAAACCAATGAAAGTTATAACAAGAGCAAGTAAATTAGTATCTAAATTTTCACTATCATCTTCAAGAATTGCTGCTGGTCACCCAGAAGGTTTCTTTGAAGCTTTTGCAAATATTTATTCAGAATTTGCTGATCAGATTCATAATAAAAATAAAAAATATTCATTTCCAACAATTGATGATGGTGTCGCTGGTATTAAATTTATTTATGCAGCAAAAAAATCTTCTAATTTAAATTCAAAGTGGATAAAAATCTAAAATGATTAATTTTACCTTATTAGGAACAGGAAGAATTGGGAAATTACATGCGTCAATCATAAATGATCATCCAGAAGCGAGCCTCAAATATGTTTATGACATTGATACAAGCTCTGCTAAAAAAATTGCAAAAAAATATAGTTGTGAAATTGCAAAAACTGCAAAGGAAGCAATTTCTTCAGATCAAATAAATGCTATTTTAATTGCTTCTGCCACACCGACTCATACAGATTATATTTCTCTAGGAGCAGAATGTAATAAAGCTATATTATGTGAAAAGCCAATTGATTTAGATATAAATAAAGTAAATAAATGTTGGCAAAAAATTAAAAAATATAAACCAACTATACAAATTGGTTTTAATCGTAGATTTGATCCTAATCATAATAAAGTACAAAGTGAGGTTCTATCAGGAAAGATTGGTAAAATTGAAATGATTGTAATCACAAGTAGAGATCCTTCTCCACCTGGTATTGATTATTTAAAACAATCGGGTGGAATTTTTAGAGATTGTTCAATTCATGATTTTGATTTGGCACGATTTATTCTTAATAATGATCCAATTGTAGAAGTTTTTGCACAAGGTTCTGTAAATGTCTCAAATGATTTTAAGGTTACCAATGATTATGACACAACTATGTGTTTTATGAAATCAAAAAAAGGTGTTTTAGTTCATATAAATAATTCAAGAAGAGCCGTCTATGGTTATGATCAAAGACTCGAAGTATTTGGAAGTAATGGAATGTTAATTTCTGATAATGTTCCAAATAATGATATCAATTACTATAATCAAAATTTATCATTTGCAAAAAAACCTATTAAAAATTTTTTTATTGAAAGATACAAAGATGCTTATCAAATACAATTAGATCAATTTATTAAATCAATAAAAAATAAAAAAAATATATCAGTCACTTTTGAGGATGGAAAGAATGCTTTAATTCTTGCTAATTCAGCTACTAAATCAGCAAAATTAAATAAAGTTGTAAAACCAAAATTTTAGTTATAGATAAATTCTATGAATGAACAATTTAAAGATAAGGTCATTATAGTTACAGGTAGTACACAAGGTAGTGGTGCTGAAACAGCGAGATTATTAGCAAGCAGAGGTGCTAAAGCAATTACAATTTGTGGGAGACAAGAAAATAAAGGTCTTGAAGTTAAAAATCAGATTGAAAAATTAGGCACTGAGTGTTTGTATATAAAAGCAGACCTTAAAAATGTTGTTGATTGCAAAAAAATTGTTTTGGAGACTGATAAAAAATTTGGAACAATAAATTCTTTAATTAATGTTGCAGGATACACAGAAAGAGGAACAATTCTAAGTGCTACTCTAGAAAATTATGAAAATAATTATAACATAAATACCCGTGCACCTTTCATATTAATGCAAGAGACAATTAAAATAATGATTAGAGATAAGAACAAAGGAACAATTGCAAATGTATTATCTATGGCAATGTATAGTGGTATGCCATTTATTGTTGCTTATAGTGGATCAAAAGCTGCTTTAGCAACAATGACAAAAAATATTGCAAATTCTGTCGCTAGTTATCAAATAAGAGTAAATGCCTTAAATATTGGATGGACGGATACTCCTGCTGAACATGATATTCAAACAAGAGTTCATAAAAAAAATCCTAATTGGTTACAAGATGAAGAAAAAAAAGTTCCTTTTAACAGATTGATTAAACCTATTGATGTAGCAAAGGGATTAGCTTTTATGTGCTCAGAAGAATCTGGATTAATGACAGGTAGTGTAATTGATTTTGATCAAACAGTACATGGCTGGCATTCTTATTCAGCATATGAAACTAGAGTTTTGGATGATTCTCTACTAGGAGAATAATTAATCATTTATTTCTCAACCATTTTTTAATTTTTAACTATATTTTATAATTTACACAAATTTAAATATTAATTAATAAATTAAAAATGGGAAAAAAAATAATTTCTATTAATGAAGGAAAATTATCAGAGTTTAAACTTCATAGTATTTGGCTTCGTGAAAGATTAAATGGGAGTGAATTTGTAGACCAAAATAATCTACAACGTTTATATGAACCAAGCCTCTTAGATGATAATCTATTTATAAATTCTCATAATGTTAACGAAAATATATTAAATGTTGAATTTAGTGATGGAGCAAAAGGATCTTTTAATATCGATGATCTTTATAATGAAATCAATAATATTGATGTCATACCTGAAAAAAAAATATGGAATGTCAGTGAACAAAATTTAGAAATTTTTGATAATAATAAAATCTTTGAGAATAAAAAGGAACTTATCAATATGCTTAAAGTATTTTATCAATACGGTTATGTAATAATCGAAAATACAAAAGCAGAAGAAAATGAAGTTATAAATTTTGCTGAAAAATTAGGCCCAGTTCGAGCAACAAATTTTGGAAAATTATTTAACGTTGTCTCTAAGCCAAATCCAAATGATCTTGCCTATACTGCATTAGAGTTAACATCGCATTCAGATAACCCATATAGAAAGCCTGTTCCTGGAATTCAATTACTTCATTGTATTGCTAATGAATCTACAGGAGGAGACTCAAGTTTAGTTGATGGTTTTAGTGTTGCAAATTTTTTAAAACATAACCAACCTGAATTTTTTAAAGTATTAA
>CACBMH010000008.1 GCA_902539825.1 uncultured Alphaproteobacteria bacterium | reverse complement strand
AAAATTAAAATGGAGAATGGATTAACTATACCACCTGTTAAAAAAAGTAAGAAACCTAGTTGTAGAGTATCAAAAAGCAAAAAAGAGAACGCTTTAATATTACTTATAGATTTATTTTTTCTTTCTTCAAAATAGGAATAGAAATTTACAGCCACTGATAACAAAATAATTGTTAGAATTTCAAATAATAGAATTTCAATTTTGATTATGTAGAAAACAATAAAAACTGCTAAAAATTGTCCGAAAATTGCAATCCATCTTATTTTGATCAGATTACCAAGAAGTATTGTATTCATTAAATTTTAAATATCAAGATTGGCTACCTTTAATGAATTTTCAGCTATAAATCTTTTACGTGCATCTGTTTCACCACCCATTAGATCTTCAAAAGCCTTATTCGCAGCATCTACCTCATTGATTTTAACCGCTAACAGAACTCTCTCATTTTGATCTAAAGTAGTTTCCCATAATTGATCTGGATTCATTTCGCCGAGACCTTTATATCTATTTATTTGTAATCCGGACTTACCAATATCTAATACTTTATCAATTAAATTTAAGGGTCCAAAAATTTTATACTCTTCATTTTTATTAATTAATGTTCCACATCCAGATTCTTTAAGACGATAAAAATTTTCCATTAAATCATCTTTAATTTCATTTAATGCTCTAGCCTCAGGTGTTATTAAAAAGTTTTCGTCAATGGTATATTTTTCAGTGAAACCTCTAATAGTTCTTTCAAATAAAAGAGCATTATTTTTATGAGTTACTTCCCAATTTTTTTGTGATATGTTCGAAATAACATTTAATCTTTGCTGTAGATATTTAGCTATTTCTTTACCAATATTTTTATCTGAAAGATTCCTTAGATCTAGTCCTCTTACAATTGCTGTATGTTCAATAATATCTTTATTATCAACCCTCCTTAGTAGAGGAATAACCAAATTTTTAGTTTTTTTTGATAAGTATATAATGTTCTTTAATTCTTCTCCAGCAACTTGAGACTTCTGAGTATTTTCAAAAATTGAATTTTTTAAGCCTTCTTCAATTAAATAACTCTCTAAGTCATCATCGTCTTTTTTATAAACAGTAGAATTACCTTTTTTTAGTCTATAAAGTGGAGGTTGGGCGATATATAATCTACCTGAATCAATGATTGGCTTCATGTGTCTGTAAAAAAAAGTCAAGAGAAGAGTTCTAATGTGACTACCATCAACATCAGCATCTGTCATAATTATTATTTTATGATATCTCATTTTTGAAATATCAAATTTTCCTTCTAATTTATTTTGATCATTATCATCTGTTGGATTTCCTACACCAGCACCTATGGCAGTTATAAGTGCACCAATTTCATTACTAGTTAATACTTGTTTATCGTTTGCTCTTTCAACATTTAATATTTTACCTCTTAATGGAAGAATGGCTTGATTTTTTCTATCTCTTCCCTGTTTTGCTGATCCTCCTGCTGAGTCTCCTTCTACAATAAATAGCTCAGATAATTCAGGATTTTTTTCTTGGCAATCTGCAAGTTTACCAGGAAGAGATGTGTTTTCTAACCCAGTTTTTCTTCTAGTTAGTTCTCTTGCTTTTCTTGCAGCCTCTCTAGCATTAGAAGCTTCAATTATTTTATCAATTACTTTTTTAATTTCAGATGGATTTTCTTCGATCCATTGTTCTAGTTTGTTTAGACTTGTTGATTCAATCACAGGTCTAACTTCAGAGGAAACGAGTTTATCTTTTGTTTGACTAGAAAATTTAGGATCTGGCAATTTTACAGATATTATACAAGTTAGGCCTTCTCTTGCGTCTTCACCAGTTATATTATTAGAACTTTTAGTATTTTTATTTATATGATTTACAATTGATCGAGTTAAAGCACCTCTGAAACCAGCAAGATGAGTCCCACCATCTCTTTGAATTATATTGTTAGTAAAACATATTGTATTTTCGTGATAGCTATCAGTCCATTGTAATGCACATTCTATTGAAATGTTATTTTTTTCACCGTGAAAAAAAACAGGGCTTGAATTAATTAGGTTTTTACCTTCATTTAAATATTTTACATACTCTTTTATACCTCCATCATATCTAAAATGAACATTTTTATCCTTTGCTTGTCTTTTGTCAGTTAAAAAAATACTTATACCAGTATTTAAAAAAGCTAGTTCTCTAAGTCTTTTTTCTATAGTTTTAAAATTGAAATTTATATCTTTAAAAATTTTAGTTGTAGGAAGAAATGTAATTTTTGTTCCAGTTAAAAATTTATTATCATTTTTTTCTGAATTACCAATTATATTTAACTCCTTAGTAACTATTCCATTTGAAAATTCGATATTATATAATTTACCATCTCTATTAATTTCTAAAATCAGGTTTTCAGATAATGCATTTACAACAGAAACACCAACTCCGTGCAGTCCACCTGATACTTTATAGCTATTTTGATCAAATTTACCACCAGCATGTAGTTCAGTCATAATGAGTTGGGCTGCTGGTATTTTTTCAGTTTTATGTAAGTCTACTGGAATTCCCCTACCATTATCAATTATTGTTGCTGTTCCATCTGCATTTAAAATTACCTCTATTTTATCACAAAACCCAGCTAATGCTTCATCTATAGAATTATCTAATACTTCATATATCATTTGATGAAGACCAGAACCATCATCTGTATCACCAATATACATTCCAGGTCTTTTTCTTACAGCCTCTAACCCTTTTAGAACTTTAATTGAATCGGAAGAATATTCAGAATTCATGAATTAGTTATATTATAAAATTCTACATTTGTTGACATAAAAGAAAATAAATTTTTGTCGGTACCAGTTAAGAAAAATTGAATTTGAAATCTATTAATCATGTCAAGTAATATTTGACGATTGTGGCTATCCAAATGTGATGCAATTTCATCAAATAACAAAATTGGATTTATTTTTTTGAAATTTACTAAATAGTTACATTGAGAAAGTAGTATCATAAGAACTACTGTTTTTTGTTGTCCTGTCGATAATAAAGATGCTTCATAATCATTATTGATAATTGCAATAATATCAGACCTGTGGGGTCCAATTTTTGTTCCTCCATAATGTCTATCGTATCCCCGAGAGTCCTTTAGTTTTGATAAATAATTTTCAAATGTTAAGTCTAAATCAAAGAAATCGTCTTTAATTTTTAATTCAACATTGAACTGAAATTTATGATCATTTTTCAAACTATTAATATTACTATTTATGGAATCTAATTGAGAAAATCTAAGTTTATATATCTCTAATCCCAATTCAGATATATCATTTTCTATCTTTGCTAACCATTCATTATCAAAATTTTTATTTTGCAATATTTTTATTCTTTCAAGAATTAATTTTTTATATTTATTTATCAATTTGTTATAGTCATTTTTACTAGAAAAAATTAATCTATCTACAAAATTTCTTCTGTAAGATGGTGAGGTTTGAAAAAGTCTTTCCATTTCAGGAAGAAATATAAGATATGATAAGGATTTATTTAAAAAATCTATTGTTTCTTTTGATTGATCATCATTTACCTTAATAACTTTATTAAACTTTTCATTTTTATTATTCGTATATATTTTAATTTCAAAATTATTTTCATGTAATTCTAAATTACTTTTTATCAAAAAATTATTTTGGTTTTTTTTTATTAAATTTTGAATATTTGCATTTCTTATCCCTCTTCCTTTGGAAATTAATGATATACCTTCTAGAATATTAGTTTTGCCACATCCATTATTACCAAAAAAAATATTTAATTTTTTATTAAAATTGAGCCTATAATCAGTAAAATTTCTAAAATTATTAAATTTAATATTATTGATGTTTACCAAATTTTATACTCTCATTGGCATTAAAACATAAACTAAATTAGTATTTGAATTTTCAAGAGCAATAATAGGAGAAGTATTGTCTTTTAACTTTATTGATATATCTTCATCTTCTAAATTATTAACAATATCCATTATGTATTTTGAATTAAACCCTATTTCTATTTCATCACCATCATAATTTATTTTTAGATCTTCAGAAGCTGTACTACTTTCATTATTTACTGTATTTAAATTTAAAATATTTTTGAGTAATTTAAATTTAATAACTGGAGACTTATCATTAGCAATTGTACTAACTCTATCAACTGCTGATAGTAATATTTCCCTATTAATTTTAAGAACATTATTATTATTTTGAGGAATTACTCTTTTGTAATCAGGAAAGCTACCATCAATTAATTTTGATATAAAAACTATATTACCAATCAAAAATGTCACTTTGTTAGAACTAATTAATATTTCTACATCATCATCAATTTCAGATAATAATTTTGATAATTCATAAATAGTCTTTTTCGGAATAATTACACCAGAGATTTCATCAATATTTATTTCAAGATTATAGCTGAATTTTGCCAATCTATGCCCATCAGTGCCAACTAGGGTGACTACATTTAAGTCATTTTCCCGATTAATATTAAAATATAAACCATTAAGAAAATATCTTGTTTCTTCATTAGATATAGCAAACTTTGTTTTATCAATTAGTTTAAATAATATTTTTGAATTAATACTAATACTAGTACCAGAACTATCTTGATCAATTATTGGGTAATCTTCTTTAGGTAAGCAAGCTAAAGAAAATCGTGATCCACTGGCTCTTAGAGTTAATAATTTGCCATTATTTGAAATAATCTCTATTTCACAATTTTCATCTAGTTTTCTAACTATATCATATAAAATTTGAGAATTTATAGTAGTAGCACCTTCTTCTAATACATTACAATCAATTTTTTCTATTATTGAAATATCCATATCTGTAGAAGACAATGTTAACTTATTTTCTTTAGCTTCAATTAAAATATTAGATAGAATTGGCAGTGAATTTTTTTTATCAACAATACCTTGAAGATGTGATAATGTTCTAAAAAAACTAGAACGTAATATTTTAAATTTCATATCTAAACATATGATAAAAAAAATTAAGAATCTATAAGTCTTTTTAATAATTCGAGATCTTCATTAAAATTAACATCAGATAGCTTGAGTTCTTCAATTTTTTTGACCGCATGCATTACAGTTGTATGGTCTCTTCCTCCAAATTTTCTTCCAATCTCTGGTAAAGATCTTGAAGTAATAGATTTGGCAAGATACATTGCTATTTGTCTTGGTCTAGCAACAGACCGTGATCTCCTCGGAGAATGCATGTCTGTTATTCTGATATTAAAATGTTCTGCAACTTTCTTTTGTATTTCTTCAATAGTAATTTTCTTATTTGATGATTTTAATAGATCCTGAAGGACTAATTGAGCAGTTTCAACAGTGATTGATGTTCCAACTAAAGTAGCGTGGGCAACTAATCTATTTAGTGCACCCTCCATTTCTCTTACATTTGAAATTATTCTGTGTGAAAGAAACTCTAATACTTTTGGAGGTATTTCAACTCCTCTTTTTTGTGCCTTTTCGATTAATATTCCAAGTCTAAGCTCATATGTTGTGGGATGTATGTCTGCTACCAGTCCACATCCAAGTCTTGATTTTAATCTTTCTTGCACTCCATCTAGATCAGTGGGTGTTTTATCTGCTGAAATAACTATTTGTTTATTCTGTTCTATAAGAGCATTGAAAGTATGAAAAAATTCTTCTTGAGTATTATCTTTACCACTAATAAATTGTACGTCATCAATCATAAGAACATCAATAGATCTAAATTGTTCTTTAAAAGCTGAGGTATCTTTATATCTTAATGCTCTAACAAATTGATACATAAACTTTTCAGCTGAAAGATATATAACTTTTCTTTCAGGTTGTTGTTGCTTAATTTTCCATCCTATAGCGTGCATTAAATGTGTTTTACCTAAGCCAACTCCCCCACATAAAAATAGTGGATTAAAAGTTATTTTGTTTGCTTCAGAAACTCTCTGAGATGCTGCAAATGCAAGTTCATTAGGTTTTCCAACAACAAAATTTTCAAATGTGAAACGTGGATCAAGTGGTGCACCAAATTCATTAGGATATGTTGAAGACTGATTAGATCTAAGATCCATTGTTGATTTCCAATGATTATCATTGCTCTTAATAGTTCTTGTAGTGCCAGGAACAATTCTCCCTCCTGAAGGCTTTACAACAAACTTAATTGTATCAACTTTATTTATATGGCTCTTAGCCTCACTTTTTATCTTATCTGAGTAATTATTAACAATCCAATCTCTTAAGAACTTAGTTGGAACTGAAAATGTTATAGTTGTTTCTTCAACTGAAACATAATTAAGATGCTTAAGCCAGTTATTATAAGCAGAATCACCAACATTTTTTTTAAGATTTTTTTTAAAAGATAACCATTTACTTTCGTCAAAAATAGTAGATGAATTATCCATTTTCCCCCAACAAGACGATTTTATAGCTTAAAAAATTTTACGCAAAAAATCTAAAGTCGTAAAATTTAATCACCAAATTAATTTACTTAATCAACACTCTTTAAGTATTTTTAGCAAGAAGAAAAGTGAAAAAAATTAAAAAAAAATTATTTTTTTGAAATTTGTTTTGATAAAGAGGATAACTTTCTGGATATGTATTCTTTTTTGAATATTCCTTTTTTTGATGCTCTGGACATTATTGAGTTGACATTACTAAAGGATTTTTGCATTTCTTCCTCATTTTTTGCTTCTACCGATGATCTAAATTTATTTAGAGCATTTCTAAATTTGGATAGGTATTGAGAATTAACAGTATTTCTAGTTTTGTTCTGTCTTGATCTTTTTTTTGCAGAAGCATGGTTAGCCATATGGGTGCTATAAATTCAAAATAAATTAAGTCAATTAATTTTTGATATAGAATTACTTATTATTTTGAAGTTTTGGACAATAAAAAGTAGATCTTCCATATTGAACGATCTTTTTAACCTTATCTTTACCTATTTTTTTTCCTTCTTTATTGTATACCTTAAAACTTGACTGAAAATTTCCTAATGTGCCGTCAGTCGACCTGTAATCTCTTATACTCGAGCCCCCATATTTAATTGCTTTATTTAAAATTTTTTTAGTAGACTTAATTAGTTTCATAATGAGACTAATTTCTAAATCTTTACCTAAAGTGAGTGGAGAGATTTTAGAGTCAAATAGAATTTCTGATGCATAGATATTACCTATGCCAGCAATTATTTTTTGATTGAGCAAAATCTGCTTTATTGGAACCTCAGATTTAGAAATTTTTTCAAATATAATTTGTGCATTTAGATCTGGGCTCAGTGCATCTACACCTAAACTTAATATATACTTTTGTTTTTGTACATCTTTTGTTTTTACTATGTCTATGAATCCAAATTTTCTTGGATCATGATAAATAAGTATCTTTTTATTTAAAAAATATAGTACAAAATGATCGTGTTTTATTCTTTTGTAGTTTATGTCTCCAGTTTTTAACCTTCCTGACATTCCTAAGTGTATTATTAGAGAATAATTTGTATCTAAATCTATGATAATGAATTTTGCTATGCGTCTTAGGTTGGATATCTTAGAGTTACGTAGTATATTAATTATATTATTAGGAATTTTAAAACGCAGTTTTGATGTATGAATTTTGATATTAGATATTTTTTGGTTCAATATTACACTAAGTCCTTTTACTGTAGTTTCAACTTCAGGTAATTCTGGCATAATGAAAAAAGATTATAATTTTGGTTATACAAAAGTAAATTCAAAACAAAAGACTAAACTTGTTCAGAATGTATTTTCAAGCGTAGCTCCAAGCTACGATATAATGAATGATTTAATGAGTTTAGGTATGCATCGATTATGGAAAAAAAGATTTGTAGAGACCGTCGATTTAAAAGAAAATGAAATTGTCTTGGATGTTGGTTCTGGTTCTGGTGATATTGCTAGTGAAATTTTAAAAGAAAATATAGCAACCAGCCTTTATCTTTTAGATCTAAATGAAGAAATGTTATTAGAAGGAAAAAAAAGATTAAAAAAAGAAAAAAATATAAAATATTTTATTGGTAATGCTGAAAAGTTAAAATTTGAAAATAATTTTTTTGATAAATATACTATTTCTTTCTGCTTAAGAAACGTTACAGAGTATTTATTATCTATTAAAGAGGCTTACAGAGTTCTTAAGCCTGGTGGTAAATATTGTTGCTTAGAATTTAGTACTCCTAAATCATCTTTAATATCAAGTTCATATAAAATTTACAAATCAAGAATTTTGCCTCTGCTAGGAGAAATAGTTGCTAAAGATAAAATTGCTTATAACTATTTGAGTGAAAGTATTGATTTATTTCCATCACAAGAAGAGCTTAGCAAAAATCTACGAGATTGTGGATTTAGTAAAGTTGAGACTATTAATCTATTTAATGGAATTGTAGCAATACATACTGGTTATAAACTTTAATGAATAATATTTTATTTATAATAACTGGTTCTATTGCTGCTTCCAGATGCAAAGAAATTATTACTTTACTTCGCAAGAAGGAAGTTAAAATTAGCTGCATACTAACTAAAGAGGCTAAAAAATATATAAAAATATCAGATATCAAAAAATTGCTTAAAAATAGAATATTTACAGATGAAGATGAAAAAAAAAATAAGATGCTTCATATAAATTTATCAAGAGATAATGATATGATAGTTGTATGTCCAGCTACAGCTAATTCAATTGCTAAGTTTGCTAATGGATATGGAGATAATTTATCTTCTAACACCTTACTTGCTTCTAATAAAAAAATTTTGTTTGTCCCAGCTATGAATAGTTTTATGTGGCATAATAAAATTAATCAAAAAAATGTGAGATTATTAAAAGATAGTGGTCATGAGTTTATTGGCCCTAAAGTTGGAAATCTAAAATGTGGAGAATTTGGTTTAGGCAGAATTGATAACTCAAAAAATATAGTAAATAGAATTTTAAACAGACTAGATAATGTTAATTTGTTAAAAAATAAAAAATGCCTAGTAACTGCAGGACCCACAATTGAAATGATTGATCCAGTTAGGTTTATTTCGAATCAATCTTCTGGAAAACAAGGCTATGAAATTGCTTCACAACTAGTTTTACATGGTGCAAAAGTGATCTTGATATCTGGACCAACAAATTTAGATCCTCCACCAAATTTAAAATTTGTTAAAATTAAATCTGCGGATGAAATGTATCAAAAAATTAGAAAAATTTCTAAAGTTGATATAGGAATTTTTACTGCTGCAGTATCTGATTTCAAAAATAAAAATATAAATAAATCCAAGATTAAAAAAAATGAAAAATTAAATATTAGACTTTATAAGAATATTGATATTTTAGAAAAAATTGGAAAAAGTAAAACGCAAAGGCCTAAATTTTTAGTTGGTTTTGCGGCAGAAACAGGGGGCATTGATAATGCCAAAAAAAAATTAGTTGATAAAAAATGTGATATGATGGTTTACAATAAAATCGATAGTAAAAATAAAGTTTTTGGTTCAGATTATAATCAGATATCAATAGTTACAAAAAACCAGATAAAAAAATTTAAGAAAATGACAAAGGTAAATTGTGCAAAGCAAATTATAAAACAAATTTATAATTCTATATAGAATTATGAATAATTACTCTGAAGAAGAATATAAAATTTTCAGCAGATTATTTATTTTAAAAGAATTTTCTGAAGAAAACCTAAAAAAATTATCAAATATAAAAATTGGTATTGTGGGTATGGGAGGTATAGGATGTCCTTTAAGTCAATATTTAGTCAACTCTGGAATAAAAGAATTGTTAATAGTAGATGGAGACATTGTTGAAAAAAGTAATCTTAATAGACAAATTTTATTTAATTTAAATGATATTGGAAAAAAAAAGGTTGATGTAGCAAAAAATAAATTACAATTAATCAATACTGAATGTAAAATTCATACTGTTGATGAAAATATTAATTCTTTGAATTTAAATTCTTTACAAGAATGTTCTATAATTGTTGATGCAACTGATGATTGGGTAAGTTCTAAATTATTAAATGAATATTGTCTTAAAAACTCAATCAATTTTTTATATTCCTCTGCTTTAAGACACGATTTACAGATAATTCTTTTCAATAATTCAAATAAAAATAATCATCTATGTTTAAATTGTATCTTTCCTAACAAAGATGATGTTAATCTTCCCAGATGTGATGTAGTAGGTATTTCAGGCATTTCTGCAGGGTTAGCAGGTTTGATTGCTGCTCAAAAAATAATTAATTTCTATTTAAATTTAAAGGATGAAACTAATATAATGACAATTTCTGATGGAAAAAAATTAAACATTGATAATATTATTATTAAAAGTAAACATGATTGTTATTTAAAATCAGTTTAAGTTAATTGATAATTATATAAAAAAAGTTTAATTAAAATTATGAAACAAAATTCATTTACCTACGATCAATTAATTGATTGTGCAAAAGGTGTTCTTTTTGGAAAAGGGAATGCTCAACTTCCAATGCCTCCTATGTTAATGTTTGATAGAATTACTTCAATAAATGAAAATGGAGGAGTATTCGCTAAAGGTGAGGTTATTGCAGAATTAGATATTAAAGAAGACTTATGGTTTTTTGAATGTCATTTTAAAGATGATCCAGTAATGCCGGGTTGTTTGGGTTTGGATGCTATGTGGCAATTACTAGGGTTTTATTTAGGATGGCTTGGTCAACCAGGAAAGGGTAGAGCTTTAGGAGTTGGTGAAGTTAAGTTTACTGGTCAGGTATTACAAAAAGTCAAAAAAGTAACTTATCATATATCTCTTAAAAGACTTATACTAAGAAAATTGATTTTAGGAGTTGGAGATGGTGTTTTAAAAGCTGATGGTGAAACAATTTATGAAGCTAAAGATATGAAAGTCGGTTTATTTTCACCTGAGAAATAAGTAATGAATAGAGTAGTAGTAACAGGTTTAGGTATAGTATCATGTATTGGTAATAATCAATCGGATGTTATAGACAGTCTTAAAAATTTGAAATCTGGGATAACAAGTGCAGAAGAGTATGAGGAGTTTTCTTTTAGAAGTCTTGTACATGGTAAACCAAATATAGATATTAGTAACAAAATTGATAGAAGATTACTTAGGTTTATGGGTAATGGAGCTGCCTACAACTATATTGCGATGAAAGATTCTATAGACGACTCAGGGCTAGAGGATAGTGATATTTCAAATGAAATGACTGGTATAATTGTTGGTTCTGGTGGTCCATCTACACAAAATTTATTTAAGTCTTCTGAAATTGGAAAGAGTTCGGGTTCAAAAAAAATTGGACCATTTATGGTGCCAAGAGCAATGTCTAGTACAAATTCTGCAACTCTTGCGACTCCTTTTAAAATTAAAGGAGTTAACTATTCAATTACTTCAGCATGTTCTACAAGTTCACATTGTATTGGTAATGCGTACGAACTAATTCAAATGGGAAAACAAAATATTGTTTTTGCTGGAGGAGGCGAAGAGCTCCATTGGACTTTATCAATTTTATTTGATGCAATGGGTGCTTTGTCATCAAAATATAACTCTACTCCAAACAAATCTTCAAGGGCATATGATGCAGATAGAGATGGATTTGTAATTGCTGGTGGGGGTGGAACTTTAGTACTTGAAGAATTAGAGCATGCAAAAGCTAGAGGTGCTAAAATATATGGTGAAATAACAGGATATGGAGCAACCTCAGATGGATACGATATGGTACAGCCTTCTGGAGAAGGAGCAGAAAGATGTATGAAGCAAGCGTTAAAAAATATTGATGGTAAAATTGATTATATAAATACACATGGAACAAGCACTCCAATAGGAGATGTAAAAGAATTGGAAGCAATCAAAAATGTTTTTGGTTCAAATATTCCTAAAATGAGCTCAACAAAATCTTTGACTGGTCATTCTTTAGGGGCAACTGGTGTGCATGAAGCAATTTATAGTTTATTGATGATGAAAAATAATTTTATTAGTGGTTCTGCTAATATTGAAAATCTCGATGATAGTGCCAAAGATTGTAATATTCTTTTAAAAACGGAAAATAATGTTGAAATTGAGCATGTTATGTCGAATAGCTTTGGTTTTGGCGGCACAAATGCAACATTAGTATTTTCAAAATATCATGCTTAAACATAAAAAAGGTTTAGTATTTGGTATTGCAAATAATCATTCAATTGCATGGGGAATAGCAAAACAACTAGCTGAAAATGGTGCTGAAATAGCCATTGGTTATCAAAATGAAATATTATTGAAGAGGGTGAAACCACTTTCTAAAGAAATTAATTCAAAAATATTAATAGAATGTGATTTTAATAATAATGAATCAATAAAGAAATCTGTAGAAATTATAAAAAAAGAATGGGGCACAATTGATTTTATAATTCATGCTGTTGCATTTGCAGATAAGTCAGAGTTAAATGGTAGATATGTTGATACTACTAAGGATAATTTTATTAATTGTTTGGAAATATCATGTTTTTCTTTAACTAGTCTTGCAAGAAATTTTGAACCTGTAATGAATGATGGAGGAAGTATTCTCACCCTTACTTTTTACGGGTCAAATAAAGTAATACCAAATTACAATTTAATGGGAATTGCAAAAGCCGCTTTAGAGACAAGTGTAAAATACTTGAGTGTGGATTTAGGCACAAAAAATATTCGAGTTAATGCAATCTCAGCGGGACCTATGAGAACAATTGCTGGTGCAGCAATAAATAATGCTAGGGAGGTGTTTAAATTTACAGAAGAACATTCAGCCTTGAAACGAAATGCAAAACTAGATGAAATTGGTAAATCTGCTTTATACTTTGTTAGTGATTTATCTTCTGCAGTTACTGGTGAAGTACATTATGTTGACTGTGGTTACAATATTATTGGAATGCCGAATAAGTTCTAAAATTTTCCCAATAAATCTAATGGATTATCAACAAAAATACTATCAACACCTATGGAGAAAATATCAGTAGCGCTAGATAAATTTATATTTTTATCTGAATAAACAGTTATAGCCATATTGGATTCTTTAATTTTTTTAATAATATCAGTTGAAACAAGATCAATATTTAATCCACAAATGTTTAAATCATTATTATTTGATACATTAATTAAATCATCAATATTATATTCAATAAAATCATCCAATAAAAAACTACGTATAGATTGAGGATAAAGTTTTGAAATTTCTAAAATAGAAATCATATCAAATGATGAGAAAAAAATATCTATTTGATTAATATTTTTTGTAAGTTTATATATTTGATAAGCGTTTTCTTTTTCAAAATTTTGATTAGGTTTTAATTCAATATTTAAATTACCATTATTATTAATACATAGACTTAAAATATCTTCTAACTTTGGAACAAAAATATTTGTGTTTTTTTTATAAAAAAATTTTCCCGCATCAAGTTTTTTTATGTTCTCATAATCATAATTAACTGCAAGTCCACTTCCATTAGTAGTTCTATCTAACGTGTCGTCATGTAACAAAATTGGAACTTTGTCTCTAGAAATCTTAACATCTATCTCTACAAAATTTAAGCCTATTTCAAATGCCTTAGTGATAGATTCTAAAGTGTTTTCTGGACACAGATCTTTTACACCTCTGTGTCCAATTAATTTAGGTAATTTAAGAGTTTTCTTCTGCGTCAACTGCTTTCATAGAAAGTTTTATTTTTCCTCTTGAGTCGATATCTAGTACTTTGACTTTAACCATATCTCCTTCACTGATAACGTCTTCAACTTTCTCCACTCTTTCATTTTTTAACTGACTTATATGAACAAGTCCATCTGTTGAGCCCATAAAATTAACAAAAGCACCGAAGTCCATTATCTTTATAACCTTTCCATCATAAATTTTTCCGATCTCTGGTTCTTCAACAATTCCTTTGATCCATTCTAATGCATCATTTCCAGATTTTTGATCTACGGCTGCAATACTCACTAAACCTTCATCATTGATTTCAATTTTAGCACCTGTTGTTTCAGATATTTCTCTAATAACTGCTCCTCCCTTACCAATAACTTCTCTAATTTTATCTTTGTTTATTTGAAGATTAGTTATTGTTGGTGCGTATTGTGAAATTGATTGATTAGGTTTATCAATTGCTTTAGCCATTTCTCCTAGTATATGGAATCGTCCATCTTTAGCTTGTGCTAATGCCTCTTCCATAATTTCAGGCGTAATACTAGTTATTTTAATATCCATTTGTAATGAAGTTATTCCTTCAGAGGTTCCAGCAACTTTAAAATCCATGTCACCAAGATGATCTTCATCACCAAGTATGTCTGATAATATAACGTATTTGTCATTCTCTTTAATTAAACCCATTGCGATACCTGCTACTGGTCTTTCTAAAGGCACTCCTGCATCCATTAAAGACATGGATGTGCCACAAACAGTTGCCATCGAGCTAGAGCCATTAGATTCTGTAATTTCAGATACAACTCTATAAGTGTAAGGAAACTTTTCTTTAGAGGGTAACATTGGGTGGATAGCTCTCCAGGCTAATTTTCCATGTCCTATTTCTCTTCTACTGGTAGAACCTATTCTTCCAACTTCTCCAACAGAGTAAGGTGGAAAATTGTAATGCAACATAAAATTCTCTGTATATTCACCATCAATTGCATCTATTCTTTGCTCGTCTTGTCCAGTTCCTAAAGTTGAAACTACAAGAGCTTGTGTTTCTCCTCTTGTAAATAATGCAGATCCATGAGTTCTTTCTAAAACGCCAGTTTCACATATAATTGGACGAACTGTTTTTGTATCTCTGCCATCAATTCTATTACCAGTATTTATTAATTCTCCTCTAACTATATCTTTTTCTACATTTTTTATCGCATCAGAAACTAATACAGATGTGAGTGTTTCACTTATAAATTTTTCAGAAATTTCATTTCTTAATAAAGATAATTTTTCTGATCTTTTTTGTTTTTCAGTTATTTTGTATGCATCTACAAAATCTTTACCATAATCTGCATTGATCTTAGATGGTAGGCTTTTAATTTCATCATCTTTTTCTTTAATATCCCAAGGCTCTTTTGCTGCTTTTTTAGCTAAGGAGATTATCGCTTCTATCACAGTTTTATAATTTTCTTGACCAAGAACTACTGCATCTAGCATTTGCTTTTCTGAAAGCTCGTGAGCTTCAGATTCAATCATTAATACACCTTCCTTAGTTCCTGCTAATACTAATTCTAGTTTAGAATCTGATAATTGACTCTTACTTGGATTAACAACAAACTCATCATCTATAAAACCAATCTTAATCGCTCCAAGTGGACCTAAAAATGGCAAACCAGATAAAGTTAATGCTGCACTTGCTGCTACCATAGCTACAACATCTGAGTCATTTTCTTGATCATGTGACAACACAGTACAAGTAACTTGAGTTTCGTTTTTAAAATCTTTATGAAATAGAGGTCTAACTGGTCTATCAATTAATCGAGAAACTAATGTTTCTTTTTCAGTTGGTCTAGCCTCTCTTTTAAAAAAACCACCAGGTATTTTTCCTACAGAATAATATTTTTCTTGATAATTTACTGTTAAGGGGAAGAAATCCATATCTGGATTTGCTTCTTTTGCAGCTACCACATTACACATAACTGTCGTACCACCATAAGTGGCTATAACTGTTGAGTCAGCTTGTCTTGCTATTTTTCCTGTTTCTAATTTAAGTTTTCTTCCTGCCCATTCAATTTCTACATTTTTTACATCAAACATAATTTTTATTTGTCCTTTTATTTAACCTCTAATATTTAGTTTTTTTATTAAATCTGAATATTCAGATTTATTTTTTTTAGATAAGTAGTTTAATAATTTTTTTCTTTTATTAACTAATGATACTAGTCCTCTTTTTGAATGATTATCTTTATTATGAGTCTTAAAATGTTCAGTTAAATTTTTTATTCTTTCTGTTAGAACAGCTATCTGAACACCCGTTGATCCAGTATCTTTTTCATTTTTAGAAAATTCATTAATAAGATTTTTTTTATTTTCTTTAGTTATCGACATCGGTTCTCCTATATTAATATTTTATTTGGTATAAACAAATTACCATCTAATTTGCCTATTGAGACTATGTCTCCTTTCTTAGATAAAAAAATATTTTTTTTATCTAAGTTGATTGATGAAGAATTTAAAATTTTTTTTTCATCGATTTTAATCGATCTTCCAAAAGATAAGTTTTCAATATCTAATTTTTCTTCAATTTCATAAGCCAAGATGTCGTCCAGCATAGAAATTGTAGTGGAGATACAATTAATTACTCCGTGCGTTTGTCCTATTTTTATTAGATCGTCCAGTAAAATCGAATTTTTTTCAATGAATTTTCCTACTTTTGACCTTCTCAATGAAGAAATGTGGCCATATGTTTTAAGATCTAGAGCTAAATCACGAGCTAAACTTCTTACATAAAATCCCTGCCCGCACAAAATTTTAAATGATGTTTTGTTTGTACTATGGTCAGTAATACACAAATCTTCAATAAAAACTTTTTTTGGTTGAATCATAAATTTTTTATTGTCTCTAAATAATTTATAAGCTCTTTTACCATTAATTTTAACTGCTGAAACTTTTGGAGGTATTTGATTTATAGAACCAATATAATTAATAATTTTCTTTTCTATTTCTTTTTTTTTAGGAAGGTAATCTGATTCAAATAAGATTTTACCCTCAGCATCATCTGTTGTTGTTTGAGTTCCCCAAGTTACTGTAAACTCATATTCTTTATTCATATTACTAATATATGGAATTAGTTTTGTTGCTTTTCCTATAGCAATTGGTAACACACCTTCTGCCATAGGATCTAAAGTACCCGCATGACCGATTTTATTAATTGAAAATTTTTTTTTAATAGAGTTAATGGCTTTAAAAGATGTAATATTTTTTGGTTTATATAAATTTATCCAACCTTGTTTTAAAATCATTACTTAATATCTCTAATGACATTTTTATTTAATAAAAGTTTTTCAATTTTTTCTGCTTCATCAAATGTATCATCTAAATAAAAAGCGAGTTTTGGTGTAAATTTTGAATTGATTTTTGCTTTTGATAGAAATTTTTGAAAAATATTTTTTCTATCTTTTAAAACTTCTAAAATTTGGATTTTATCCTTACCGCCAAGAGGCATAAAATATACATTTGCAATCTTTAAATCTTTAGACATTCTAACGAAAGATATGGTAATGGATGAAGAATTAATATTATCGTCAAAAAAATCTTCTTTTAGTAAACAATCACTTAATAATGATCTTATTAGTTCACCAAATCTAATTTGCCTCTGTGTATCCATTGTAAAAAAACATTATAACTTTCTACTAGTAGAAACTTCTTCAAATGTTTCAATAATATCACCCACTTTAATATCACTATAGTTATCAAGCATTACACCACACTCAAAACCAGACTTAACCTCAGATACTTCTTCTTTGAATCTTTTGAGACTACTAATTTGTCCTTTATGAATAACTATGTTGTCTCTTAGAATTCTAATCTGTGATTTTCTAGAAATAAGACCGTCTTTAACCATACACCCTGCAATATTTCCAACTTTGGAAATATTAAATACTTCTCTTATTTCTACATTTCCTGTAATATTTTCAGAAATATCAGGTTTTAGTAAACCAGTTAAGAGATTTTTTACATCATCAATAAGCTCATAAATAATTGAATAATATTTTATGTCTACACCATCTCTTTTTGCTATATCTCTTGCGTGAGGTAGTGCTCTAACATTAAATCCAACTATAAAACCTTTTCCAGAGCTAGCTAAAGTAACATCACTTTCAGTAATTGCACCTACTCCTTTATAGATAACATTTACTTTAACTTCATCAGTAGAAAGTTTGGTTATTGAATTTTCAATAGCTTCAGCTGAACCTTGAACATCAGTTTTAATTACCACAGGAAGGCTTGTAGCTTCACCTTTATTAATTTGAGCAAACATCTCTTCAACATTAGATTTAGCAACTGTATTTTTTTGAATTTGTAGTTTGCTTGATCTAAATTCTGCAATTTTTCTTGCAATACTTTCATTTTCAACCACAATAAAATCATCACCAGCTAATGGATTAGAATCAAATCCTAGAACTTCAACAGGTACGGATGGTTCAGCTTGCTTGATATTTTTACCCTTATCATCAATCAAAGCTTTAACTTTACCCCACTCTGAACCTGATACAAAAATATCACTAACTTTTAAAGTTCCTTTTTGTACTAAAACTGTAGCGACTGAACCTCTTCCTTTTTCTAGTTTTGACTCAATAACTGACCCCCTAGCCTTTCTATGTGGGTTTGCTTTAAGATTAAGAAGATCTGCCTGTAAATGAATAGCTTCTTCAAGTTTATCTAAATTAGTTCCTTCAGTTGCAGATACTTCGATATCTAAAACTTCACCGCTTAGTTTTTCAACAATAACTTCATGACTTAATAATTCGTTTCTAACCTTATCAGGATCAGCCCCTGGTAAATCAATTTTATTAATAGCAACTATAATAGGGACTTCAGCAGTTTTAGCGTGTGCAATTGATTCAATTGTCTGAGGTTTTATTCCATCATCTGCTGCCACAACAAGTATAACGATATCAGTGGTTTTAGATCCTCTAGCCCTCATATTTGAGAAAGCTGCATGACCAGGTGTGTCAATAAATGTAATTTTTTTATTATTATTATTAATTTGATAAGCACCAATATGCTGTGTAATACCTCCTGCCTCACCAGACACTACATTGCTTTTTCTGAATGCATCAAGTAAAGAGGTTTTACCGTGGTCAACATGACCCATAATCGTTACTACAGGAGCTCTTTGAATAAGACTTCCATCTGGATCATCAAAATCTTTAATGTCATTTAAAACATCATCATCCTTAACTACTGTTACTTTATGACCTAATTCTTCAGCAACTAATTGAGCAGTATCAGATTCCAAAGATTGAGTAGCATTTGCCATTACACCCATCTTCATGAGAACTTTAACCACGTCTGCAGTTTTTTCTGCCATTCTGTTCGCTAAATCTTGAACGGTAATAAAATCAGGAATTGAAACTTCTCTAGAAATTTTGCTCTCTTCTTCATCGTTGGATGATTTAAGTCTTTCTTTTTCTCTAGCTCTCTTTATTTTAGCTAAACTTGGAAATTTATCAAACTCCTGTTCTTCCTGTTCTAAGATTTTTTTTGCATCAGATTTACTAAAATCATCTTCGAGTGGTCTAAGAGTTGATTTTTTTTGTTGTGTTTTTTTATCTACATTTTTTTTATTTTTATTTTCAAAATTTCTATTTTTGTTTGGAGATGAAAAGTTTGGCTGTGGAGAGGAATTTATACCTGGTCTTGGAGTTCTTAAACTAGAAGAACCCCTGAAATTTGATTGAGTTGTCGATGAACTTTTCTGTTGATTATTTTTATTTTTGAATACAATTTGAATTGTTTTCTTATTACCACTGCTTCTTGCTTTATCACCTGCTGGACCAAGGTTTTTTCTTATTTGCAATCTTCCTGATGAAGATAGTTTTAGTGGCTTTTTTTTATTACCTTTATCTTTATCCAATGTTAATCCTTATTTTGTTCTTCAGACCAAAAACTTCTTGCTTCCATTATCATATTATTAGCAATTTCCTCATCAAGTTCCAATTCTTTCAATATGCCCTCTTCTTTATCGATAAGTTCAAAAGTAGCTAAATCTGCAAAATCATTGACATTTAGAATGTTGGATTTAGCAAGTTTTGCCAAAATACTATTATTCATTCCCTTCAAATTTTTTAATTTTTCATCATTTATATTTTCTTCAATCAGTTTTTTATCAGATTCTTCTTTATCCTTTACAAAACCTTTAGATCTATCAATTATTTCTTGAGCTAAAGTAGGATCAAAACCTTCTATTTTTTCTAAATTTTCTAACGTTTCAGTAGCGATAGACTCAACGGTTGTATAACCATCAGTAACAAGTAGTTGAGCTATAACATCTTCAACATCAAGCGTCTCAGCTAATAAAATACTTTTTTCTTTAAATTCTTGTTGCCTTCTTTCTGATTCTTCATCTTCAGTTAATATATCTATTTCTAAACTAGTTAAGTTAGAAGCTAATTTTACATTTTGACCTTTTCTTCCTATTGCTAAACTTAATTGATCATCAGGTATTACAACTTCAACTTTATTTTTTTCTTCATACAAGAAAATCTTACTAACTTCTGCTGGAGCAAGAGCATTTGCCAAAAAGGTAGCTTGATTATCTGACCATGTAACAATATCTATTTTCTCTCCTTGCAATTCATTTACAACAGCTTGTACTCTTGAACCTCTCATTCCAACACAAGCCCCTACTGGATCTATAGTAGAGTCTTCTGTAAAAACACTAATCTTAGCTCTTGAACCAGGATCTCTTGCAACACTTTTAACAGTAATAACTCCTTCGTATATTTCTGGTACTTCTTGAAAAAATAGTTTTGATAAAAATTGAGGATGCGTTCTTGATAAGAAAACTTGGTAGCCTTTTACATCGTTCTTTACTTCGTAAATATAAGCTCTAACTCTATCTCCATTTTTAAATGTTTCTCTTGGAATGAGTTCTTCTCTTTTAATTATTGCTTCGCTCTTACCTAAATCTATAATTAAATTTCCAAATTCAGTTCTTTTAACTATACCTACTGCTATTTCACCAACTTTATCTTTATATTCTTCATATTGATTAGATTTATCAGCTTCTCTAACTTTTTGAATTATTACTCCTTTAGCATTTTGTGCTGCAACTCTTCCTAATTCAATAGGTGGCAGTTCTTTAATAATGAACTCTCCTAAAACAATATCTGGATTGGTTTTTTTTGCATCTTCTAAAAGAATTTGCCTAGATTGAAACTCTTCTTCAATATTTTCCACAACTTCCAAATAAGAATTAAGTTTGATATCTCCAGTGCTTCTATCAATTGATATTCTTATATCAATGTCTTGGCCATATTTTACTCTTGCAGCTTTTTCCAATGCTTGTTCCATTGCAGAAAAAACTGAATCTTGATCAATATTTTTTTCTTGCGCTACATTAGATGCCACTTGAAGCATCTCTTCTCTAATTACATTATATTTTTTTTTAGCCATAGTTATAAAAAAAAGGTGGGATAACCCACCTTAATAATACTGCGTATATTAATATTTTGCAGAATTTCAAGCCTATAATTTTCTCAAAATGAATAAAGATGGTTTTCTTTGAGAATTAATTGCTTTTTTATAAAATTTTGTCTCAATATCGAAATAATCTTTTATATGCAGATTCATTTTGGAATGGTTCAACCAGACAAAATAATCCTTACAATTATAAATTGAGTTTAAGATAAATCTTACATATATTGTTGAATCTGTAGCTATATAGATCTCGCTGTTTTCTTTTAAAGCATTATGAAGTTTTATTAAAAAATCACAAGTTACCAATCTACGCTTTGCGTGTCTATTTTTTGGCCACGGATCAGGGAAAAATATCCATACAAGGTCAAAACATTCTGTATGTGTATTTTCTAAAACATCATATACATTTCCGTTATGTAATAGAATATTTCTTATTGCATTCTTTTCAATATTTTTAAGTAAATTTATATTTCCATCAATATATTTTTCACAAGATATAATAACTTTATCTAAAAATTGATTTGCAAGAAATATACTAGTTTCGCCATATCCAGTGCCAATATCTAAAATATAATTTATTTTTTTATCACAATTTTGAAACTTGTATTTGTTAACTATTTGATGATACTTTTTTAAATCAATTTTTTTATTGCTTCTTCCTCTTGTTCTGCCAAATAAGCGATTACTATAATTATTACTAATCATTTTTTCTTAAATAATAGAAAGTAGTTAGTGTAAAAATAATAAAGATATAAATTTTAAATATTGAATGAAGATATACAAAATTATTATTTTCTTTGAATAATAATTTGTGTTTAAAATTCTCAGTTTTGTTAAATTCAGTTTTATTTAATACAGCACCATTATTATCTATCACTGCAGATATACCGTTATTTGAAACACGAATAATTGGCTTATTAAACTCTGCAGCTCTGATTTTAGTAAGATAGAAATGTTGATAAGGACCGAGATAATCACCAAACCAAAAATCATTCGTAATATTTACAATAAAATTACCTGTATTATTAAATTTATTTAAAAGCTTCCAATAAAAAACAATTTCATAACAAATCACAGGAATAAAACTTATATTATCAGATAGATTAATTATTCTTTCAACTTTACCTTTTGAATAATCATTTTGACCAACGATACTTTCTAAAAAGGTAAGTGAATTTCTTAAAGGTAGAAACTCTCCAAAGGGGACAAGAATTTTTTTATCAAAGTAAGTTACATTTACTAAATTGATATTTAGTAAACTATTGTAATATTTATTATTTTCATATCTTGTAGCTCCAATAATTAATGTTTGATTTTCTTTTAAAGAATCTTTTATGATATTTAGCTCAAGATCATCTAAAAGATAAGGAAAATTATTTTCTCCAAATATAAGCAAATCTGCATTACTTTCATCGATATGTTTGATTATTCTTTGAAGTTTTTTCTCAGAAGTTAAAAATTTGTCATTATTTTTAAAATTTAATTGGAAAATTTCCAAATTAATTGTTTTAATTTTAAAATTATCTTCTTCATCGTTAAAATTTGTAATCATTAAAGTAATGATTGGCAAAGTGATAAATAATGAAAGATATTTCAATTCTTGTTTAAAGTTTTCTTTTGTTAAAAAAATATAAGGTATGCAAAAAATCTGAATAATTAAATAACTTGAAAATAATGTTCCAAATAATTTTAGTGAAAATAGTAAATATTCATTACTAGAAAGTAATAACGAAAATGTAAACCAAGGAAATCCATAAAAAAATATTGATATTATATATTCACTAGATGTGAACATTAGTGGGATAAGAATGATTATTGGAATTTTTTTTCCTAATTTAAAAATTATTGTAAAGATTAAACCTAAAATTACAGATAAGAATATTATCAGTAATATAAAAACCAGAAAAAAATTTTTAGTTTCTTCAAAAACAAAAAAGGGGTTCTTAATCCAAAATAAATAACTAATAAAAAAACCAAACCCAAATATTAAGGATTTATTAAAAATATTTTTATCACTATAATTTTCTTTATTTAGAGAAAATAAAAAACAAAGAAATGGAAAAATGATAAAACCTAATGGTAAAAAAAAATATGGAGGAAATAAAAGTGAGGTTAAAAGTCCTAAAATAAAATAAATTAAAATGCTCAATTATTTTTATTTACTTCAACAATTTCAATTTTTCTATTATTTGATTTAACGATCTTGATCCTAAGTTCATCATTGAAATCAATTACCTCATTATTTTTTGGTATCCTATTTATTTTCTCATATACAAGACCGCCTACAGAAGAGGTTTCATCATCTTCATTTCTTGGAATATTAATTGAAAAAAATTCTTCCAAATCTTCCACTCTATAACTAGCATCTACAGTTATTGAATTGTCTGATTTTTTATAAACTAATTCTTCATCATCTTCAGCGTCATGTTCATCTTCAATCTCACCGATAATTTCTTCAACTAAGTCTTCTATCGTTACTAATCCATCAACACCTCCAACTCCATCAACAACTAGCCCTATATGAATCCTAGATGATCTCATGGTTTTCAGTAAATCTAAGATTGGAGATTTTGGAGCAACATATAATACATCTCTTATTATTTCACTCATCTGAAATGTATCCTGTGATGATTTAATAAAATCTTTTATATGAAAAAAGCCAATTACATTATCAATATTTTTTTTGAATACAGGAATTCTAGAATGTCCCTCTTCCTTAATAACTTCTAAAATTTCGTTGTAAGATTTATCATGGTCTAAGGCCACTATTTCACTCCTAGGTATCATTAAATCTTCAACACTTTTTTCATTCAAATTTACGATGTTTTTAATTAGATTTTTTTCATTATTATCATTTAGATCGTCAATATTTTTATTATCTTCATCATTAGCTATAAAATTTAAAATATCTTCTTTTGTTGAATCATTGGATAATAATTTTTTAATTATCCAATTTTTCCAGCTCGATGATTTATCAGCGTTATTTGTATTCATTAAATTGTGTAAGGATCGTTAATTCCAAATAATCCTAAAATTTTTATCTCCTCTTTTTTCATTTTTTTAAAATCTAGATTTTTTTTATGATCATATCCGTTAATATGCAATAAACTATGGATTAATAAATGGTTAAAATGATCATATATGCTAATTTTATTCCTAAGTATAAATTTTTCAATAGTATCAATTGAGAAAAAAATATCACAATATAAAATTTTTCCAACATTTTTATTTGAGTTCTTTGTAATAAAAGTAAGGACATCTGTATCTGATTGATTATTTTTATAGATTTTATTAAGTTTTATCATTTTTGATTTATCAGTTAAAATAATATTTAGTTCAAAACTATGATCTCTTTTAAAATAAGAGCTCATCTTATTTATAGTCTTTTTTGTAATAGTCTTAATTTTAGGTATTCGCCTTGGCCATTTTTTTGATTCAGAAAAAAAATCAACTTTTATGTTTTTCATATGCATTAATAATTTTTTTGACTAAATCATGTCGTACAACATCTTTTTCTGTTAATTCAATAAAACCTATATCTTCAACTTTATTTAACTTTTTTAATGCATCTTTAAGTCCTGAATCTTTTTCACTTACAAGATCGATTTGCGTAATATCTCCTACAACTACCATTTGACTATTTTTACCTAATCTTGTTAGAAACATCTTCATTTGTGTTTTTGTTGTATTTTGAGCTTCATCTAAAATTATAAAACAATCTTCAAGGGTTCTTCCTCTCATAAACGCAATAGGTGCTATTTCTATTGTGTTGTTAAGCAATTTTTTTTCTACCTGTTCATAAGGTAACATTGAATATAAAGCATCGTAAATTGGTCTCAAAAAAGGATCTACTTTTTCTTTTAAATCTCCAGGGAGGAAACCTAACTTTTCACCAGCTTCAACGGCTGGTCTGGATAAAATAATTTTATTTACTTTACCATCTTGAAGGGCTGAAACTGCTTTAGCAACAGCCAAATAAGTCTTTCCTGTTCCAGCAGGACCAATAGCAAATGTAATATTTTTAGTATTTAGTAATTGAAGATATTTATTTTGTATTTCAGTTCTTGGTATAATTTTTCTTTTTTTAGTTTGAATAAATAAATCCATCTGTTTATCTGTTTTAATATTCATTGATATTAAGCTTTTATTATCTCTTATTCTATCCTCATCTATTTCAGCACCATTTTGTGCTTCTTTAAATAAATTAAGAATAGTTTTCTTGGTTTCAAAAATTGATTTTTTATTTCCTGAAATTTTAATTTTATTTCCACGATATTGAATTTTAACTTGGTTAATCTGCTCTATCAGAGATAAATTTCTGTCATTAATTCCAAATAAATTACTTAAAATTGTATTATCATCTAATTCCAATTCTATATTTTCGTTCTTACTTACTATATCTGACATTCAAGAGCAAAATTAGTTGAGTTTATAATTTTAACATTCATAATTTGATTTAATAAATCTTTTTTAGAATTAACAAATGTACTTTGGTTATAAATTGTACGTCCTATAAATTGGTCTTTGTGTCTTCCAATTTTTTCAAATAATACTTCCATACCTTTATTAACGAATGACTTATTAAAATTTATTTGTTGTTGCGTAAGCAAAGATTGCAATGCACTTAAACGTGCTTTTTTATCTAATATACTAATATTATCTTTATTTTGAGCAGGTGTTCCTGGTCTTGGACTATAAATAAATGAATAGGCAATAACAAAATTAACCTTTTCAATAAATTTCATTGTATCTTCAAAATCTTTATCTGTCTCTTCTGGAAAGCCAACAATAAAATCTGAAGAAAGCGCAATATCAGGACGAACATCTCTTATTTTTTCTACAATTTTTAAATAATCATCGACCGTATGTTTTCTATTCATTTTTTTTAAAATTTTATCTGAGCCAGATTGAATGGGTAGATGAAGAAATGGCATTAGTTTTGTATTATCAGCATGGGCATCAATTAGAGAGTCTTTCATATCTATAGGATGAGATGTCATATATCTAATCCTCTTAATTTCATCAATTTCACCTATCTTATTAATCAAATAAGCTAGATCTTTTGATTTTCCATCAGAGGCAATACCGTGATAGGCATTAACATTTTGACCTAGCAAAATTATTTCTTTAATACCATTTGATACATATTTTTTTGTTTCTTCTACTATATCATCAACTGGTCTAGAAAATTCAGGTCCTCTTGTATATGGCACTACACAAAAAGAACAAAACTTATCACACCCTTCTTGAATAGATATAAATTCAGAAGATAAATTCGAAGAATTGAAAATTAAGTTTTTAAATTTTTCATTTTGTAAAAACTCACTATTTTCAATTTCATCAACTTTATCAATCATATCAGGTAATTTGTGATAAGATTGAGGTCCAACGACATAATCGACTGAGGGAGATCTTTTTTTTATTTCAAGACCTTCAGCTTGAGCCACACAACCAGCAACTACTAATTTCATATTTTGTTTTTTGTTTTTAATTTTTTTTACTCTGCCAATATCAGAATAAACTTTTTCAACTGCCTTTTCTCTAATATGACAAGTATTTAAAACAGTTAAATCTGCTTTAGAAATATCTTTTGTTATTTTATATCCCTTATTTGAAAACAAATCTTTAATACGATTACTATCATATACATTCATCTGACAGCCATAAGACTTTATATAAATATATTTATCACTCATTATTGATATTTTTTACGAAGCATTTAGCATGAATATTTTTGTCATTATACCTATAATAGTTATGTCTAAAATTTAAAAAGACAAAGTTGTTTTTTTGATAAAAATTTATTGCTTCTTCATTATCTTCAGCAACTTCAATGAAAATCTTTGAAAAATTGAGGTTATTTGTTTCAATATAATTTAATAATTTTGTTGCAATTTTTTTTCTTCTTTGATGTTTTGATACAAATAAAATATGCAATTCTAAATCATATTCTTTATCATTTTTAATTGTATCACCAATTAAGACTCCTACAAGATTATTATCCTTAAAATATCCAAGAGAGTAATTATTATTTTTGCTAAAATGACTTTCAATATTTTTTATATTCCATCCTATGTTTTTAAAATAATTAAATTCATCACCATTATCATTTATAAAATTGATTATTGATAATAAGTGTTCTTTATTTATTAAGCTAATTCTATTCAATTTAGTAATTGATTATTTGATATATATATTGGTTCAATAATAATATTTTTTTTAAAAGTGAAATTATTGTAATTGTTGTAAAATTCTTCAAAAAAAGAAAACTTCATTTGTTCTAATTCATTTTTTTCATTTATTTTACTTTTATTAAAAAGAATCAAATCGATATTTTTTGGAATTGAATATTTATTATTTTCAATTTTATAGTATTTCATGTTGTTATCTTTAATTTTAAAACAAAAAAATTTCTGATTATTAGAAGAGGTTATAAAAACTCCCAAATTTTTTTTGGAATGTTTTATTGCGTTAAAGTTTAAGATATCCTCAATAGTTAGTGGGTAATAAGGAATATTACGAGAAATCATAAGACCAGAAATAAATGCTGAACCAACCCTTAAACTTGTGTAAGAACCAGGACCAATTGTTGTAGAAATTTTTTTAAGATTTTTAGTTAAATTTAATCGTTTATCTATTTCTATATAGGATTGTATTATATTATCACTTAACTTATCTGTTTCAGATTTAGTAATTTTCTGTTGTAATATTATTTTGTTGTCATCAATTACACAAAATTCTGGTATTGATGATATAATATCTAGAAATAACAACATATGAAATTACATAACTACATTCTATTGCTATTTTTAAAAAGTATTTCTTTAATTTTTTTATTAGTAAGTAGTGCTTTTGCTAATGAAGTAAAAAACTCAGCAACTGTATTTATGTATCATAAATTTGGAGTTTCTAAATATCCCTCAACAAGTGTGACCATTGACCAACTTAATAGTCATATTGAAGAATTAACTAAAGAAAAATATACTATTAAATCATTAGATTTTATTATTGATACAATTATTAATGATGGTGATCTTCCAGCAAATACTATTGGAATAAGTGTAGATGATGCTGATAAGTCTTTTTTAGAAGTTGGATGGCCTTTATTTAAAGAAAATAATATTCCAGTTACCTTATTTGTAACAACAGGGACGATTTCAAATAATAAAAAATATATTAACTGGGATCAAATAAGAAAACTGAAAGAAGAAGGAGTAGTAATTGGTGCACACTCTCATACACATGCCCACATGCCAGATATTAGTATTGAAGAAGTAAGAGATGAAATAGAAACATCCAATAGAATCTTCTTAAAAGAGCTTGGGGAGATACCAACTTTATTTGCATTTCCTTATGGTGAGACAACAGATGAAATAATTGAATTAGTAAAAGAATTTAAATTTAAGGTTGCTTTTGGACAGCATTCCGGAATAATTAATGAAACTTCTAACATGTATTATTTACCAAGATTTTCATTGAATGAGAGGTATGGTGAAATAGATAGAGTAAGATTTGCTGCTTCTTCTAAAGGATTGGGAGTTTATGACTTTATACCTCAAAATCCAACTATTAAACAAAACCCACCATTCATAGGTTTCTCTCTTCTAGATGATAAAAAAGTTAAATCTCTAGATTGTTTTATATTTGATAGCAAAGGTCAGGTTGATAGAGAAATTTATAAATTTAATGAAAGAATTGAAATAAGACTTTCACGAGAATTGTCACCTGGAAGATCTAGAATGAATTGTACAGTTAAAGATGGTGAAGGAAATTGGAGATGGTTTGGTCACCAATTTTATTTTTAATTAATAAGAAATAGTTTTTTGATCAAAGATACCAAAGTTATTAGTTTTAATAACTTGTCTTATTGTTTTAATATAATTTTCGTCTTCTGCGTAAGTGCTTAATTTATTAACAAGTAAGTTAACATTGGAAAAATTATTTCGTTTTCTCATTATATTTCGGATATCACGAAAATCTTCATATGCATAATGAGAGTTAATATTATCAAAATATGATTCAACACTGTTACTATATGAGCTAAATGCTTTGATTAGATGAGTATCACCATTTTCTCTTTCAAGTGGGATAACACCTTCCGCGTCATCATAAGTGTATTCCCCAAAAAGTGCATTGTATTCTTTTGCAAATCTAGACTTACCCCATCCGCTTTCAATTGCTGCTTGAGCTAATACTATTGAATTAGGTATTACATCAACGTTTGAAAGTATTTCGTCAACTAAATCTAATTTGTGTATATTTTGATACTTAATATTATACTTTTGAGCAATTTCATTAAGTTTTCTTATTTCATTATTATTGAGAGTTCTAAAAGTTTCTAACTTACCTTTGAGCTCATTAACGAAACTTCTAATCATTAAAATATTTTGATTTTCATTAATAATTATCGGTAAAACCGTTTTTACAAATTCTTTTTTATTTGAATCAAGATAATCAAAATCTTTATCTGATAATGTTACCTGCAAACTAGGATTAATTTGTTCTTCAATTTTTGATGTGATTATAGGATTAATAGGCTTTATTCTTACTTTAACAATTAATTTTTCGTTCACTATTTCTGTAATAGGAGGGCCCTTAAGGGTAATTTCCTTATCAGATGGTGTAATTTCTTTTTCAGAATATAATTTGTTTATTTGATTTGCGGTTTGAATGTTATTCTTATTATTGACAGTGTTATTTTCTACAAAGCCAACAAAGCCATTGCTTATAAAAATTAATCCAAGAAGTAATAGAGGAAAGCAAAAAAAATTATACAGTCTATCCATCAATAGGCCTTACTTCTTGTACCTCTGGCACATAGTGTTTTAACATATTTTCGATACCCATTTTTAAAGTAGCAGTTGAACTTGGACAACCTGAACAAGCACCTTGCATGTGGAGATATACAACACCATCCTTAAAACTATCATAAATAATATCACCGCCATCCATAGCAACAGCTGGTCTTACTCGTGTATCCAGTAATTCTTTAATTTGTTTTACAATATCGGTATCGTTTTCATCAATCTCTAAAGATTTATCTTCACCTTTTTTACTAATATTAATTGTTGTATCTCCGGAATTATAATGATCCATTATTGAGCCTAAGATTAACGGCTTCATAACTTGCCAATCTAAAGATTGATTTTTAGTAATGGTAATAAAATCACTTCCAAAAAAAACTCCTTCAACTCCCTCGACATCAAATAAGCGTTTTGCAAATGGTGAGTCAGCTGCTTCACCAATATTTTGGAAAAAGGCCGTTCCATCATCCATTACAACCTTTCCAGGTAGAAATTTTAATGTTTGTGGATTTGGAGTTTGTTCAGTTTGTATAAACATATGCACTATATATAGTTATTAATATGTCTTTAGTATGAATTTTCTAAAAAAAAATTTAAAATTTGGGGAATTTTTTAGGATAAAAAACCAATAATTTCTTTAGTTTTTTGTAAAACAGGTTCTGCTACTGCTATAGCATTCTCTTTACCCTGATTTAAAATAGAATCGATGTAAGAAACATCACTCATAAGTTTATTCATTTCACTCGTAATTGGCTCTAATTTAGATACGGATAAATCTGCTAAATCTTTTTTAAAGGTGGAGAATTCTTTACCCGCATAATCTTTAATAACACTTTCAATTGATGTATCTTGTAAAGAGGCAAATATAGAGATTAAGTTTTCAGCTTCTGGTCTTTTTCCTAAACCAGTTTTATCTTGTGGTAATGGTTCAGGGTCTGTTTTTGCCTTTTTAATTTTTTGTGTAATGTTTTCTGCAGTATCGGTTAACATTATTCTCGAATAATCAGAAGGATCTGATTTACTCATTTTTTTTGAACCATCACGAAGACTCATCACTCTTGTAGCTTCTCCTAAAATTAATGGTTCAGGAATAGGAAAAAAATCTGTCTTAAAATCATTATTAAATTTTTGCGCAATATCTCTTGTTAATTCCAAATGTTGTTTTTGATCATCGCCTACAGGAACGTGCGTTGCTAAATATATAAGTATATCTGCAGCCATCAGTGTTGGATAAGAAAATAGACCAACTGAAACATTTTCACTATTCTTTCCTGCCTTATCTTTAAATTGCGTCATACGGTTTAACCATCCCATCCTCGCAACACAATTGAACAACCATCCAAGCTGAGCATGTTGAGGAACTTGTGATTGAACAAAAATATTATTTTTCTTTGGGTCAATACCAGAAGCAATAAAGGCAGCTGTTACTTCTCTTGTTTTATTTGCTAAAACTTTTGGATCTTGCCAAACGGTTATCGCATGTAAATCAACAACACAAAAAAAACATTCATATTCTTTTTGAAGAGTAACAAAATTTTTGATGGCGCCAAGATAATTTCCTAAATGAAGATCGCCAGATGGTTGGACACCGGACAGTATTCTTTTTGTTGGCTTTTCCATATTATTTTTTTAAATATTCTCTTAACTGATTTAACGATAGGACTTTTAACACAATTACTAATCCAAAATAAATAATTATAGCTAAAAAGATCATCAGAAGTAAAAGTGTTGAATTTAATAACACTGAATTACCACTAATATTTGTAAAGAATAGTCCATTTAATACGTAGATTCCTACAAATAATAGAAATGAACTTAGTAAAATTTTAATGGAATTCCTTACTAATAGATCATCAAATTTCATATGGTTCCTAAAAGCTAAAAAGAGGTAAAGTAATAATGCATTTACCCATGCACTAATTGCTGTTGCAACAGCAATGCCCATTTCTCTCATTGATCCAATTAAAAGTAGCGATAAGACAACGTTAGTAATCACACTGACAATGGATATGTATAGTGGTGTTTTAGTATCTTCTCTTGCAAAGAAACAAGAAACTAAAACTTTAATTACAATGTAAGCAGGTAAACCTAAGGCAAAGTAACTTAATACTTTAGCAGTATAAAAAGTATCTTCTGCTACAAATGCACCTCGTTCAAATAAAATTTGTATAATGGGCTCAGCTAAAATAAATAATCCTATGGCTGATGGTAAAGAAATTAATAACGAAAATTCAATAGATCTATTTTGAATATTATTTGTTGTTTCTTGATCAGATTGTTTAATTGCTTTTGATAAACTTGGTAAAAGAACTATGCCAAGTGCTATTCCAAATATCGCAAGTGGTAATTGGTTAAGACGATCCGCATAATAAATATGACTGATTGCACCAACGGGTAAAAAAGAAGCAATAATAGTTCCAATAACAATGTTTAACTGAATAACACCTGAACCAACAACACCTGGTAAAAATAATTTGAAAAACTTTTTTAATTTTTCATTTAAAACTGGAAGGATAATACGTGGTCGGTAAAAATTTAAAACCGCTCTGTATAAATATAAAAATTGTAGAACTCCTCCTATTAATACACCATACGATAATGCGTGACCTGCAGTTGTCACAAAAGGTGTTAAAAAGAATAATGACAGAATAAAACTTATATTTAAAATAGCAGGAGCAAATGCACCAGCTGCGAAACGTTCATGAACATTATTAATTGAAGCAAAGTGAGCAGCTAAGGATATAAAAATAATATAGGGGAAAATTATTTTTCCAAAATGCACAGCAAGTTCATAGGCTTCTTTATTATCAGTAAAACCAGGTGCTAAAACTTGAATGATATAAGGCATCCCAAAGAAGAAAATGATCGTTAAAACGACCGTAGCAAATAGTAACATTGAGGTTGTGTTTTCAACAAAATCAGAAGCCTCGCGTTCATCTTTTGGATTGAGAACAACACCTGAGAAAACAGGGATTAATGCAGCACTGTATGCTCCTTCTGCTAGGACACGACGAAAGAAATTAGGAATACGAAATGCTACGAAGAATGCGTCAGCAATGACTGTCGATCCAAGATATCTTGCTATTAATATGTCTCGAATAAAACCTAATACTCGACTTAAAAATGTATAGAAGCTGACAGTAAAGAATGATCTAAAAAGACTCTTCATATGGTGGTTTTATAGTTTGGTAAGTGATTTGTATAAGTGAAATTTATGGCTTAATTACGAGCCAAAACAATATCCTGCTGATCTGACGGTTCTTATAAAATCTTCTTTTACGTCATTATTAATGGCCTTTCGCAGTCTTCTTATATGAACATCAACTGTTCGAGGTTCTACATAGGCATCATTTTTCCAAACATGATTTAGTAATTGTTCACGGCTAAAGACACGACCAATATTTTCCATGAAGAAAGCTAATAAATTAAATTCTGTTGGACCAAGATGAAGAGTTTCTCCATCTCGTGATGCCGAGTGAGATACAAGATCAATTACTATTCCTTTATAAGTTAAAACTTCATCTACAAACATTGGCCTAATTCGTCGAAGAACAGCTTTTACTCTTGCCACTAATTCGTTAACCGAAAAAGGTTTTGTAATGTAATCATCTGCGCCAGTTTCTAAGCCGCGAAGTTTATCTTCTTCTTCACCTTTCGCTGTTAACATTATGATAGGAATATTTTTATGTTCTTTATGTTTTCTAATTCTTCGACAGAGTTCAATTCCTGATAACTCTGGTAACATCCAATCAAGAATAATTATGTCAGGTGGTTTATATAATATTTTTTCTAAAGCAGTTTCACCGTCTGTTGCAGTATCTATTTTATATCCTTCTTTGTTAAAATTAAATTTTAAAAGATCTAGTAATGCTTCTTCATCTTCAACGATAAGCATTTTAAGTTTCATGAATCTTTACTATTAAAATTATGTTACAATAATATTACAATTTATTTCTTCTTTGGAAGAATTGCTTCCCAGGTTGGGTCTGGATTACTATCAAATAGGGGCTCACCAGAAACTGCGTAATAAATATCTTCTGCAATATTTTGAACATAGTCACCTATTCGCTCTAGGTCTTTAACCATATATAAAAGACTTGTACATGCTGTGATTCTTTTTGGTTCTTCCATCATGTAGGTTAATAGTTGTCTTAATATTCCAAGATATTCTTCATCAATTTGTCTATCCATTAACCAAACTTTTTTTGCGGCTTGATCTGAAAATTCTAAAAAAGCTTTTATTACTTCACTGATCATAATATTAACTTGTGCACCCATATTAATAATATCTCTCGAAGGTTTTTCTGGCAAAACTATTTCTGCTACTGCTACTCTTTTGGCAATATTTGTTGCATGATCTCCTATTCTTTCTAGATCTTTATTGATTTTAATTGCTGAAAAAATTGTTCGTAAGTCTGCAGCCATCGGTTGTCTTTTGCCAAGTATTTCAACTAAGCTTTGATCAAGAGTATTATATGCTTTATCAATTACATCATCTTTTTCTATAATTTTTTCTGCAAATTCTGTATCTTTATCCTTTAAACATTGAAGTGAGTCTTTTAGTTGATTTTCAACTAAACTGCCCATATCAACAATATTATTTTTAATGTCTCTAATTTCTTCATCATATGATTTTACAATATGTCCTTCTTGTTTCATTAACCAAATCTCCCTGTAATGTAATCCTGTGTTTTTGTATTATCAGGATTTGTAAAAATTTTGTTTGTCTCACCCGTTTCTATTAATTCTCCTAAATGGAAGAAACATGTTTTCTGCGAAACCCTGGCTGCCTGTTGCATAGAATGAGTTACTATAATAATTGTATAGTTTAATCTTAACTCATCAATTAATTCTTCTATAATAGCAGTTGCTATTGGATCTAAAGCAGAGCAAGGTTCATCCATTAGGATTATTTCAGGATTAACAGCAATTGCTCTTGCAATACATAATCGTTGTTGTTGACCGCCTGATAAACTTGTTCCAGGTTCATTTAATCGATCTTTTACTTCATCAAATAGACCTGCCTTTTTTAATGATGAATGTACAATTTCTTCTAATTCATTTTTTGAGTCAACTAAACCATGTATAGTTGGGCCATAAGCAACATTATCAAAAATAGATTTAGGAAAAGGATTTGGTTTTTGAAATACCATTCCAATTTTAGATCTTAGACTTACAACATCGGTTTTTTCACTAATAATTTCTTCGTTATCTACTTTTATTGATCCCGATACTTTACATATTTCAATTAAATCATTCATTCTGTTTATACATCTTAAGAAAGTTGATTTACCACATCCTGAAGGACCGATTAATGCCGTAACTTCTTTCTCCTTGATATCCATTGAGATTCCAAAAAGAGCTTGTTTGGATCCATAATATACATCTACACCATTTGCCAATATTTTAGAGTTACTCATGTTTTACCACTTCCTTTCAAATCTATTTCTTAAGAACACTGCAATGGCATTCATCATAAACAAAAATATTAAAATTACCATTATTGCTGCGGCTGATTTTTCTTGAAAACCCCTTTCTGCACTTTCCACCCAAAGATATATTTGAACAGGTAGTGCTGCTGAAGGTTCTGTTAAACCAGTTGGAATATTAGGAATAAATGCAATCATGCCAATCATTATTAGTGGTGCTGTTTCTCCTAATGCTTGTGCTAATCCAATAATAGTCCCTGTTAAAGTCCCTGGTAGTGCAAGGGGTACGACATGATGAAATACCGCTTGTGTTTTTGTTGCTCCAACTGCAAGTGCTCCTTCTTTAATTGAAGGAGGAACAGCTTTCAATGAAGCTCGACAGGCAATGATAATGGTTGGTAACGTCATTAAGGCTAATACGGACCCTCCAACTAACGGTGTACTCCTTGGAAGACCAAAAACATTAAGCAATACCCCCAACCCAAGTAGTCCAAAAACTATTGATGGGACTGCTGCTAGATTTGAAATATTTACTTCTATTAATTCAGTTATTCTATTTTTTGGAGCAAATTCCTCAAGATAAACAGACGCTCCTATAGCAATTGGAAAAGATAAAATAAAAACAGTAAAAAGAGTAAATAATGATCCCATAAATGAACCAGCTACACCAGCAATTTCAGGATGCCTTGAATCTGCTTTAGTAAAAAAGAAATTATTAAAAACTTGTTTAACTCTATTTTCTTCAACTAATTGATCAACATAACTTAATTGAATATCATTTAATTTTCTTCTATCTTCTGGCACATCCCTTCTTGAATTACCTTTTAATAGTTGATCCACATCACTATGGGCGGTTACCCAAATTTGTTGCTTAGTATTAATAACTTCAGGATTATCTAAGAAGTAGTCTTTAATTTCCTTATCTACATTTATAGAAAATAATTTTTTTACTAATTTAATATCTGATTTTGAGAGATCAGGGAAAAAATTTTCAAGAGCCTGTTTTTTAACTCTAAAAAATTTTCCTTTTTCCATATCTTCATCTGAAGAGTCAGGTGTTAGTTTTAAAACCTCTTGATTATAATCAACTTCTAGGAGAACAATTGTTTTTTGAAAAGCAGTGTATCCTTTAGAAAATATTGTATACAAAAGAAAAACTAAAACTGCTAAAGATAAACACATAGCTGTAAAGCCGTAATACTTAAATCGCATATCTTCTAAACTTCTCTTTTTTCTCAAAGAAACAATTTTTTCTTTAGCAATAGAATTATTCATAACGCTCCCTGTATCTCTTTACTATTTGTAGAGCTATAATGTTAAGAAATAATGTAATAACAAATAAAACTAATCCTAAAGCAAATGCTGATAATGTTCTTGGGTTATCAAATTCTTGATCACCTATTAAGGCCACAACAATTTGAACTGTAACTGTTGTTACGTTTTCAAAAGGATTGCCCGTAAGATTGGGGGCTGTGCCTGCTGCAACTACAACAATCATAGTCTCCCCTATCGCTCTGGATATTGCTAATAAAAATGCTCCTACAATTCCAGGTAAAGCTGCTGGTAAAATTACTTTTTTAATAGTTTCTGCTTTATTAGCGCCAATACCAAGAGATGCTTCCCTTAGACTTTGTGGGACAGAGTTTATTACATCATCAGATAAAGAAGAAATAAAAGGAATAATCATAACCCCCATTACCATGCCGGCTGCAAGAGCGCTTGTTGGTGAAGCATCAATTCCAATTGATTGTCCAAATGCTTTAACGAAAGGTGCAACACTAACAAAAGCAAAGAACCCGTAAACTATTGTTGGTATCCCTGCCAAAATTTCGAGAAGAGGTTTAACTATTTTTCTAACTCTTTGACTTGCGTATTCTGCTAAATAAATTGCTGTTAATAATCCAAGAGGTGCCGCAACACACATGGCTACTACCATTACTAAAAATGTTCCAGCAAATATTGGTACTGCACCAAAGGATCCCTCTGCAGCTGTTTGACCTTCTCTAATTGGAATAAAAGGGTACCACTCGGTACTGAATAAAAATTCAGATATTGATACTTCTGCAAAAAAGCGAAGGCTTTCAAATATTAGTGAAAAAACTATTCCTATTGTAGTAAAAATAGCAACAGATGAACAAAATATAAGTATATATTGTATATATCTTTCAATTGTATGTTGAACATGAAATTCAGGTTTTAATTTTTGTGAAGCGTATAAGGCTCCAAGTAACATCATAATGATTATTGAGGTATAAAAAGATATTTGACTTATTTGTTTTAAGGAAGAATAATGAGATGCAGCATTAATTATTTCTATAGATTTACCATCAGCAAAAGAGGGGTTATTAGCAACATTTCTAATCTCTGCTAACAATAATCCTTCGTTGTAAACTGCGCCCTCAATATATTCAAAGTTACTAATAACTATGTTTTGAATAATCTGTTCTTGAAAAATAGCCCATGAAAAATAAACAATTAGTGCAGGAAACAAACACCACATTAAAACGTATTGTGCGTAATAATTGGGAAGAGATTTGCTTTTCGTACCTTGTTTTTTAGAGTTTAATTTAATTCTTGATCTTCCGTATATAAAGGATGAGAAAATTCCGACTGCAATTAAAACTAAAGACCAAAAAAACATTTATAACTTAGTATTAAAAAAAAGGGGGCTTGTATGCCCCCATTTTATAAAAATTTAAGATTTTTATTTATAATTTGTTTGATTAGAAATAGCATCAAGAACAGCTGCTCTATCCGCAGGACTTAGTTGAACAAGTCCAGCATCTAGTAAGTAACCTTCTGTTGCTTCTTCACTTACAAACTCATTAACATAATCCATTAAACCAGGAATAACACCAATGTGTGCTTTTTTAATGTAGAAGAATAAAGGTCTTGCAATTGGATATGAATAATCTTGGATACCTTCCATAGAGATTTCAACACCGTTAATCATTGATGCTTTCACTTTATCAGAGTTATTAGATACAAAACTGTAACCAAAAATACCAAATGCGCCTTGTTCTTTGGTTATATGCTCAACATAAAGTTCATCATTTTCACCACCTTCAATAACATGGCCATCTTCACGATACGCTTTACAATCACCGTCAGCAACTAACATATCTTTAACACAACCCTTTTTCATTACAAGTGAGTCAAATGCATCTCTTGTTCCAGAAGTTGGAGGAGGTGCCATGATAGAAATTTCAACTTTTGGTAATCTTTTATCTATTTCATACCAAGTTGTTGGAGCATTTGCATTATCTCTAGCCATTGCCTGCCAGATTTCTTCTTTAGTTAAATCAATGCCACCTTTCATTGTAGCACCGTTAGTATATTTCCATTCATAATCTGCAGCGTATGCAAAAGCTATACCATCATTACCAACTCTAACTTCGATGATATCGGTTACACCGCCATCTTGGCAAAGTTTGAATTCTTTATCTTTTTGTGCTCTTGAAGAGTTAGTGATATCTGGATGTTCAACTCCAACACCTGCACAAAATAATTTGTGTCCTCCACCAGAACCAGTTGATTCAATTACGGGTGCTTTCATTCCTTGAGATGCCATTTTTTCAGCAACTAAAGTAGCGAAAGGATAAACTGTAGAAGATCCTACAATTGAAATATAGTCTCTTGCTGAAACTGAAGTAGTTCCAAATAAAGCAAGGACAGCAATTAATTTGATTATATTTTTCATATTAAGCCTCATTTAAAATAAGGTTGTCCTACAGAATATATATTAAGGATTTATTACAGTTTGCTGAAATACTGGTAAAGAAATAGTAAATGTTGAACCCTTATCTACTTTGCTTTTTATCGATAATTTACCATTATGCCTATTAGTTATATGTTTAACAATAGATAAACCCAAACCCGTACCGCCTTGATTTCGAGATCTATTTTTATCTACTCTATAAAATCTTTCAGTAAGTCTAGTTAAATGCTCTTTCGATATGCCTTCTCCCTTATCTATAAAACTTATTTGGCAAAAGGTGGTATTGTCATCAATTACACTCTCAAGCTCAATTTCAATAGTAGAATTTTCTCTGCTATATTTAATTGCATTATCAGTTAGATTTAAAAAAACTTGGATCAAAGCATCTTTGTTTGCTGATATTGTAGACTTATCAAAATCATCCTTGATTTGAACTTCAATTTTTTTTGCCATTAACTTGTTTTGTAAATTATCTACTACGCCTTCAATTAATTGCCTTATATTCGCTTCTTGAAATTCTATCGGCTTATCTTCAGTCTCATATTTACTTAGTAATAATAAATCTTCGACTAATCTAGTCATACGCCAAGCCTGATCTTCCATTGTATCTAAAAATTTACCAACCGTTTTGTCTTTGTTCTTATCTTCAT
>CACBMH010000007.1 GCA_902539825.1 uncultured Alphaproteobacteria bacterium | reverse complement strand
GTTTTTTTTCTAAATAGTTTTTTATTTAACCTTTCAATATTTTTATTTTTTTTAACAAATTCATCCAAATTTAGTCTTCCTTCAAAATAATCCCAACCTTTTTCAAAATCATGATCTTTTAAATAAATAAATGATAATGTTTTTTGTATATCCCCATCATCTGGTTTTATTTTTAATGCTTTAAAGCTATTATTTCTCGCTTCATCATTAATGCCTGAATCAAAATAAGTTTTTGATAAATTATTATAAATATATGGATTATTTGGATTTAGATTAATTGCTTTTTTATAATAAAATACAGCTTTATTATTTTTTCCTTCTTCTCTATAAAAACCAGCAATATTATTTACAACATGGTAAGACAATCGATCTTTTTCTAATGCTAGCAGAAAAAACTTTTCCGCATTTTTTGCATCACGTTTCTCATGATAAATTCTACCTAATGAATTTAGTGCAGATAAATTATTAGGATCAAACTCTAAGATATCATTAAAGATTTTTATAGCCATTTTATTATCTCCTTCAGTAAAGGAACACTGACCTAAAATATTAAGAGCAATTAAATCTTTACTATTTTTACTAAGATAATATTCAGATATTTCTCGAGAAATTTTAATATTGTTTAATTTTAAACATGCAAAAGCTTTGTCTTTGTGAACGTTTTCAATATGTTGAATTTTTAATATATTATCTATTATATTTAATGCTTCGTAGTATTTTTCTTCCGAGAAAAAAATATTATAAAGATTAATCATAGCCTTTATATTTTTTTCAAACTTAATTAAATAATTGTAGTTAATCTTTGCCTCCTCATTTAAATGAAGTTTTTGCTGAATTACTGCCAAATTGTAACGCAATAAATTATCATCTTTATTTTTTTTAAAAATTTTTAACAATTCTCTGTAGCTATCCAGTTTGTTACCAGATTCAAACTTTTTAAGAAGATTATTAATTTGAAAATTTAAATTCATTTCCTTTTTCTAAAATATTATTAATTACATTAATTGTCTCATTAATTGATTTTTCGATTCCTAAAACTTTTATATTTTTATACCAAATTGAAGAACCAGTTTGTGTATTCCAATAGTAATAAGTAGATGATTTTTTTGGGCAAATTAGTATTGTTGGTATACCTAAGGCACCAGCAAAATGTGCTGTTGAATTACTAACAGTAATAAATAAATCTAAATTTTTCAGTAATCCCATACATGACTCAATATCATTAAATAAATCTAAATCGCTAAACAATTCCAAGTATTTGTTTTGCTCAAATATATATTTTTTATCTGAATCAATATCTCCATATTGTAAATTAATAATTAATCTGTTGTCCATAAACAATGGTTCAAAATCTTTAATTGATAATGATTTCAAACTACCGTAAATATTTACAACACTTTTCCAAGATATACCTATTTTCAACTTATCTTTATGATTGTTTAGCTTTTCTTTGTAGTTATGAACAATATCTTCTCTTGCAGTTAAATAATGACTATAATCAAAATCACTTTTATTTTTTCTGAAAAATTTAATTAAACTTCCTGCATATATAATTTTATCAAAATCAGATACACTAGAATTTTTTGAGTAATACCCATCTTCTACAAATATTTCATTACCAAATGATCGATTAAAAATAGGCACTAATCTTTTATCAGCTTCTATTTTAAGATTTTTAAATTTATTTATAATATCAGGATATATTGAACTAAATAAAACTTCCTCACCTATTCCTTGTTCTCTTAAAACAAGTAATTTGTCATCTTGATTAATAGTTAAATTTTTAAATAAATTATTTTTAATCAAATCAAAATTGCTCAACTTGTCTTTATTTTTTTCTATTAATAATCTCGAATCAAATAATTCCCAAGAAGCATCAAAATTATTTATTTTTAATTGTAATGTACAATACGCATACATTAATTTGTAATCATACGGATTAATTTTTATTGCTCTATCGTAGAATATTTTTGCCTCTTTATCTTTACTATCTCTGCAGTAGCATATAGCTAAATTTGAAATTATTTCTTGATTATTTGGTTCTAAACTTAAAGCTTCATTATAATGATTCACTGCTCCAACAATATTATCTTGAAGGCTTAGAACATTAGCTAAATTTATTAGGGTCGATACATTTTTTTTATCAAGGTCATAGGCACTATCGAAAATTTTTTTTGCTTCATCAAGTTTTTCTAACTCAAGTAAACAAGCGCCTAAATTATTGTAGCTATCTATATATTGATCATTTATTTTTAAAGCTTTATTGAAGCAATATTTAGCTTCCTCAAAAAAATTATTTTTAAGATATATTAAGCCTTTAATATTGTAACCGAAGTAATCGTCATCTTTTAAGTTTGAAATATTCTCAATGCATTTCTTTGCTTCAATATAATTCTTCTTTAAAAAATAAATATAGGATTTGTCACGTAAAGCTTCATAATTTTTATTATCTATTTCAAGTATAGAATTAATTTTTTCTAACGCCTGATCAAGCAAACCTTTTCCTAGAAGTAATTTATATAATTGAGAAAGGTATGAAATGTTATTTTTATCGATGAACAAAATTTTTTTTAAAGCATTTATAGATGTATCTATGTCACCAACTTTCATAGATATTTGATACAAAATACTTTGAACCCTTATATTTTTATTATATTTTTCCGATAATTTTTTAATATCCTTGAAAGCAATTTCTTTATTTACACTTTTGAATGTATCAATAATTTTTTTAAGTTTATTTTCTAAGTTAGACATAAAAAAACCCAGTCTTTAAAAGACTGGGTATAATAAAAAGATATTTGCGTTTTAAAAGAATTATCTTCTTTGACCAAATAATTGTAGCAATAAAATGAATAAGTTGATGAAGTCCAAATACAATTTTAATGCACCCATCAATGCTTTTTTTGATCCTATTTCTTCACTATCACCACCATAATACATATTTTTTATGTTTTGTGTATCGTATGCTGTTAGTCCAACAAAAACTAGAACACCAATAACCGAGATTGCAAACTGCAATGCTGTTGAACCAACAAAGATATTAACAACGCTTGCAATAATAATACCAATTAGTCCCATAAATAAGAAACCACCAAGTTTTGTTAAGTCCCTTTTTGTTGTGTAACCATATAAGCTCATTGCTCCGAATGTACTGGCTGTAATAAAAAATACTCTTGCAATAGAGGTTTGAGTAAACTCAATAAATACTGAAGCAAGAGATAGGCCCATTATACTTGCAAATAACCAGAAGGTTATCTGAGCTGCAGAAACTGACATCCTATTAATTCTAGCGCTTAAATAAAACACAAAACCTAGTGGAGCTAGCATAACAACCCATTTTAGTGGAGATCCAAAAAGTAATGCACCCACTTGCGTTACACCCACAATTTGACCCATGTCGTTAGTAACTATTGATGCTTTTCCAAAGAAGTAAGCAATAAATCCAGTGAGTAACAAGCCAATTGTCATGTAATTGTAGACTTTAAGCATATACGCTCTCAAGCCTTCATCAATTGCTGTTTGATCTACTGATTTAGTATAAGATCGTTGATTAAAGTCTAAAGCCATAATTTCTCCTTTTAATTATTACTAATATCGCTATAAATCTGACAATTTCAAGGCATTTTGTAAAAATAGTATGAAGTATAGAAAACTAGGGACTACAGATTTAGATGTAAGCGTTATTTGTCTTGGCACCATGACTTGGGGAGAACAAAATAATCAAGATGATGGCTTTCAACAGATGGATTATGCATTTGAAAGAGGTGTAAATTTTTTTGATACAGCTGAGGTTTATTCTATACCAACTAGAGCTGAAACCTATGGAAAAACAGAGGAGATTATTGGTAATTGGTTTGCTCAAAATAATAAAAGAAAAGACGTAATTTTAGCAACTAAAATTTGTGCTAAAAGTGAAGGTAACAGCTGGATAAGAGATGGAGGACCAAATCTTATCTTTGATAAAAAAAATATTAACGCTGCAATTGACGGTAGTCTAAAAAGATTAAAGACTGATTATATTGATTTATACCAACTTCACGCACCAGAGAGAAAAGTACCAAAGTTTGGAAAGTTAGATTTTGAATATGACCCTGAAGACTCATGGGTTGACTTAGAAGAAGTCTTATCTTGTCTTAAAGATTTAGTTAAGCAGGGAAAAGTAAGGCACATAGGCGTATCTAATGAGACACCATGGGGTGTAATGAAATATATGAAATTATCAGAAGAAAAAAATCTTCCAAGGATGGTGTCTATTCAAAACGTTTATAGTTTAGTAAATAGAATTTTTGATATTCATAATTCTGAAGTTTCGATTAGAGAAAATTGTGGCTTACTTGCGTATTCACCTTTAGCAGGAGGAAGACTAAGTGGAAAATATATCGGTGGCAAAAATCCACCTAATACAAGATTTACATTATGGGCTAACCGCTTTGATAGACACAATACGATGAGAGGAGAAAATGCTATAGAAAAATATGTTAACCTTGCTAACAAGCATGGTATACCTCCATCTACTTTTGCAAATGCTTTTGTGAATGACCGCCCTTTTGTAACAAGTAATATTATTGGGGCTACAACAATGGAGCAACTTAAAGAAAACATCGATAGTATTGATATTACTTTGAATGATGATATTTTAAACGAGATCGAAAATATCCATCTTGATGACCCAAACCCCTGCGTGTAAAAATATGAGTATAAAATATGAAATATAGAAAATTAGGTAATACAGATATTGATGTAAGCGTAATATGTTTAGGCACTATGACTTTTGGTGAACAAAATAGTCAACAAGATGGTTTCGATCAAATGGATTATGCTGTTGAAAGAGGGGTAAATTTTTTTGATACTGCTGAGCTATATGCAGTCATGCCTAGAAAAGAAACATACGGTAAAACTGAAGAAATAGTTGGCAATTGGTTTCAAGAAAAGAAAAATAGAGACAAAATAATTTTAGCATCAAAAATAGCCTCAAAATCAGATGGTCTTGAATGGATCAGAAAAGGATCAAAAACTCTTGGTTTTGATAAAAAAAATATGAATGCTGCAATAGATGATAGTCTTAAAAGATTAAAGACTGATTATATTGATCTATACCAATTACATTGGCCTGAAAGAAAAGTACCGAAATTTGGAATTTTAGATTTTGAATACGATGCTAGTGATAATGATTGGACCACCGTTGAAGAAGTTTTATATAATTTAGACCAGCTTGTTAAAGCAGGTAAGATTAGATATGCAGGTTTATCTAATGAGACACCATGGGGTGTTATGAAATATCTTCAATTATCAAAAGAAAAAAATTTACCACGCATGATGTCTATTCAGAATGTTTATAGTCTAGTAAACCGCGTTTTTGATATTCATAATTCAGAAGTTTCAATTAGGGAAAATTGCGGCTTACTTGCGTATTCACCTTTAGCTGGAGGAAGATTAAGTGGAAAATATATTGGTGGAACAAATCCAAAAAAAGCAAGGTACACGCTTTGGCCAAGAAGATTTTCAAGACACCATACAGAAAGAGGAGAGAATGCCATTGAGAAATATGTTAACCTTGCCAACAAGCATGGCATAGCGCCATCTACTTTTGCTAATGCATTTGTGAATGATCGTCCTTTTGTAACTAGTAACATAATTGGGGCTACAACGATGGATCAGCTTAAAGAAAATATTGATAGTATTGATATTGTTTTATCAAAAGAAGTCTTAAATGAGATCGAAGATATTCATTTGTCAGATCCAAACCCTTGTGTTTAAGAATTTAATAAATTACTTTTTTCTTTAGCTTTTAAATCGATATCAATAGAATCATATCTATTTTTGAAACCTTTTATCATTAAGAAATATTTACAAAGCAACCATATTTTATCTAAATTTTTACTATTAATAAAATCATTATTAATATTCTTAAAATTGAAAACATTATTTCTTTTAAATCCATCTTCATTAATTATTTCAGAAATCAAATTTATAGTACTTTCATTATAATTAACATTTTGTATATTTAGACCTTGTTTAAATTGTTGGGTATACAATGACTTGGGAAAATAATTTTTAAAAGCTTCTCTTAATACTGATTTTGTAAATCCATTCTTTAGCTTATTAGAACCACTTAATGCTAATCCAAATAATCTTACATTATTATCTAAAAACGGCATTCTAACCTCAACTGAATTTGACATAGATGCTTTGTCCCACTTATTTAAAAAAAACTGGAACCAACCACAATAAGACATTAAATAAGTAAAACATAATTCATAAGGAAAATTTTCTAAATCTTCTAAATCGTCACTAATAATTTGATTACTGCCATCAAAATTACCTATATGTAGATAATCTGTAAAACCAAAATTTAAGTCTGGTGTTGCTTTGAAAGATATTGGATCAATCTCCCGTTCGCCTAAACCAAATAATCTTTTAAATTTATTAATATTTTGAGTTTTTCCAAATTTATTTATTGTTTTAAAATTGTTAGCAATACTATTATAAATATTTACGGATAATTCTGGTATCCATTGAGGATACCCTAAAAACTCATCTGCCCCATGACCATCAAGACTAACCTTAATTCCTTTTTCTTTTTGTTTTTTATATAGCTCAAACTGGATAAAGTATTCCTCTACCACTTCAAGAGATGACACAAGACCCATTGTTTTCTCTGCTGTCATTTTTTCAAAATTAACTATCTGATAATTTCTTTTAAATTTTTGGGATAATTTAACTGCGTCCTCTTTGCTTTTCATCTCCTCATAATTCATTATAATTGGGTTCAAATCTAAATCATTTTCACCTAATTTTTCATTTTTCTCTATTAAATTCATTAATGTGAAAATAGAGGAGGAATCCAATCCACCACTCAGTGAAGTTCCAGTCTTAACATCGCTGTTCAATCTTAATTTTGTAGACTCATATAGAAGATCAAAATAATCATTAACATTTTCTCTAAATCCTGAATTGATTTTAGGTAAATTTTTAAGGGGATAGTCCCATCTAAATATTTTTTTTTCTAAATTATTTAAATTTATTTTTAAATATCTTCCTTGAGTAAGTTGATTAACATTTTTAAATATTGTTTTAGAGCAATTATTTAGAGTAGTAGAATTTATACCTAAATTATTGTTATCAAATTCAATTTTATTTTCCAATGCATAAAATGCTTTTATTTCAGAACTGAATGCAAAAAAATTATTATTATCAAATATATAACAAGGTTTATAGCCAATACCATCTCTACAAACTATTATCTCATTATTTTTTTTGTCTAGTATTGCAAAAGACCATTCTCCATTAAACCTTTGAAATGACTGTACACCCCACTCTTTATATGCATTAAGAACAACCTCAGTGTCCGAGTTTGAATAAAATTTATATTTCTTTTGTATTAGTTCTTCTCTCAAAGTTTTATAATTATAGATCTCTCCATTATAAATAATCCAATATCTTCCATCTACAGACATTGGTTGAGAGCCAAGATTTGATATATCTATAATAGATAACCTAGTATGACCAAGTAAAAGATTTTTATGATTAATAAATCCACTATCATCTGGCCCTCTATGATTTAAAAGTGCATTCATTTTTAGGATTTTTGAAACATCAGTCTTAGATGTTTTAAATATTATTCCATTAATTCCACACATTATATTTTAATTTTTTTCAGTAGTTTACGTACATCTTCAATATAGCTTCTATCCCATAAATAAACATTTAATAGTGAATAATATAATTGGTAAACTGGTTCATATTCAAAATAATATTTATCAATCTTGATATGATCATTGTATTTATCTAAAAAATTATCATCAATGAATTTTGGGTTAAACCATCTTAAATAAGATACTTCTAACTCATTATGCCCATAAAAAGAACCTGGGTCAATTAACCCTACAAACTTTTTGTTTTCAAAAAGTATATTTCCTTCCCATAAGTCACCATGTAATAATGATGATCTTGGATTGTTTGGAATAAAATTATCTATCTTTTTAATTAATAAATCAATTTTAGTGTTAATTACTTTATCCATAGGCTTATTTTTATTAACTAAATCAAATATGTAATATAATCTCCCTTCTGTATAGAATTCCTTCCAATTTTTAGATATTGAATTAATTTGTTTTAAACCACCAATCTGTGTGTCAAAACCAAAACCATAATTTGTACTATACATTGAGTGAATAGAAATTATTGCATCTAAAAAATCATCATTTGTTTGATTTGGTTGGTCATCATTATTTTCTATGAATGACATTATTAGAAACCTATCATTATGATTGATAATACTAGGGAAATATTTAAATTTTTGTTTATTAAAAAAAATAAGGTTATCTGTTTCAGATTTTATAGCGTTAAATTTATCATTTTTCTTGTAATAATATTTAACAATAAAGTCCTTGTTATCATTTGTAACAATTTTTAAACAATTAATACCAAAAGAGTCTGATAATAACTTGCTATCTATAATTTTTTTATTATCTAAAAGTTGTTCAATTTCTAATATGATACTTTGATCAATCATGCTACATGTCCAAAAAAATTAATTTTCAATTTCTAATTTCATATTTTGGATTAATACCATATGTTTTAACTTTTTTAGATAAATACTATTTTTTAATATTTAAGGAAAAAGATCTACTAAATTTTGTTATTTACTATAGTCTAATTATAATTGTTTTTATTGGATCAATAAACTGGAATTTAAAGAATAATCCGCCCACTCACATAGTCATATATGGTTTTTTGCCTAGCTTATTTGCTGTTATAGTTATTATATTAAGTCTTCTTATTATTAATATTTTAATAATTTTTATTTTATTAATTCTACTATTGTTAACTCAGTTATTTTTTGACTATATTATTTTATTTGCAAATGAAACAAATAAACAGGCATTTTACTATCTCAGACTGCCTTTAACTGTTTTAATTACAATTTTTTTATTTCTTATTTCATTGTAAGGATGATCCGACCAATGTTTCTACCTGCATGATTTTGTAAAACAAATCTTTCTTTTTTTTCTAAATTTTTTAGCTCTACTCTACTCATAACTTTCAATTTTTTAAAAATATTAAGTATAGAAATAGGAATAGCTCTTTCATTTCCATCTGTAATTTTAACAACTCCACTTATTTCTTTTTGAATATCAATAAATAAAAAAACTCCTTCAGCTCCACTTTTACAAAATATTTTACCTTTTGAAGCTTTCATAACTTTGGTATCAAAACTTTCAGTTCCTCCTATATATTCAGGATTTTCTAAAACTGAATTAATCAAAGTTTTGACTTCTTCACTATAATCATAACCATCTTTGTAACTTTTAATCAAATTATTTAATGCTTTTGATATAGATTTAAATTTAAATGAATATTGCGGTGCACTACATCCATCTAAAGAGAAATTTTTTTTTGATAATTTAGCTTCTGTAAATTTGTTGAAAACTTTTCTGATATTTTTTTGATGAGTGTGATTGTAATCTAAATAGTTATTGATATTCTGATTATTCATCAAACAGCTTGTTAACATAGCTAAGTGTTTTCCAGCACAATTATTATGTAATTCATTAAATTTTTTTCTAGAATATATTATTTTTTCAGAAGCTTTTTTATCTAGTGGCCCATGAATACCACATTGTAAATTTTTTGTTTTTAAGTTTATTTTTGAGATCCATTTTTGCAATTCTCTTATATGAATTTTTTCTCCTTTGTGTGATGCACAGGCTAAAGCTACATGTTTATTATTTAATTTATAATTTTTTATGGCATTTGACATCACAAAAGGAATAGCTTGAAATATTTTAATTGATGATCGAGGAAAGAAAAATTCTTTATCATTATTTGTAGATAATAAAATTTTACCATTCACATTTGTTACTAACGCTTTAACTTGATGAGTACTTTCAACTTTTTTACCCCTAATAAAATCTACGTGAATTTTAGCCACGTATGAAGTTATATAATAATGAGTTTATTTTTGTTTAAAAAAAGATTTAATAAATGTAAATAAGTTGAGGAAGGATCCATACTTACCAAAGAATATTACATCTTTTTCAGTAATACTCAAACAGACACAGCCTGTGTCTTTAGATGCTATTGGTGTATGTCTTATTTTTTGGTCATTAATCTGAATATCTCCTTTAGAGTATTCACCATATTCATCACAAAAGCTACCTTCTAAAACTAATATATACTCTTTTCCACCATGAGAGTGCAGCGGTACAGAAACTCCGGGGTCCATTTTTATTAATTTTAATTCATCTTTATCATCAATCGAAGGAGTAAACTCTTTGAAACCCTTATAAACTTGTTTCCAATTTAAATTATTTAGGTTTCCGAAGAAGCTAGATACTGGATCCTTAAGATTTGGGGCAGATTTAGTATCTTTACCATTAATGCAGTCTGTATATTTCAGATTTTTAGGATTAATGTTTTCGTTATCCATCAGATTTTCACCCATCATATTTTCAAATGTAGTGCCAATTTTAGAGGCATTTGAGTTTAATTGTAAATAAGTTGATGCGAATAAAGACTTTGCTGGACCTAATATTCCTGAAGCAAAATCAAATATAAGCTGGTTTTTTACTACTGTTCCGTTCATCTTAAAAATTCCTGCATTTTTGTTAAAATATGCCTTATTCTTGATTTAACTGTCCCCAAGGGAATTTCAAGCTCATCTGCAATTTTTTTATGACTTTTATTTTCAAAAAAGTTCATTTTAATCATTATTTTTTGCTGTTCATCGAGCTCATTATTTATTCTTTCTATTTGTTTTTTTGCTTCCTTTTCTTCAATCAAATCAATTTCTCTATCCTGGTATAAAAAGTCTCGTATATCTTCTTCTTTGAAATTTATCTTTGAATTTTTCCTTAAAAAGTCTATTTTTTTGTTTCTCGCTATAGTAAATATCCATGTTGAAAGAGCTGCTTTTTTTGAATCATATTGGTTAGATTTTACCCAAACAGTGCTTAAAACCTCTTGAGTGAGCTCTTCAGAACTTTCAAACTTGATCCTATTTTGAATAAAATATGCATTAACTTTAGGGGCAAAAAAATCAAAAATTTCTGAAAAAGCCATTTCGTCGCGGTCTTCTTGAATTCTTTTCATCAAGTTATCGAAATTTGATTTTTCCATATTTTAAAAAGACTCTGACATTGATTAAACTCTCTTAACTATTTGCATAAGATATACTAAAAGAAGGAATTGATGAAAATTTTTCTTAAGTTTTTAATAGTGCTATATGTAGCACTTCCTAACACTCTAAGTGCTTTAGAAGCAGGCAAGTGGTCTTTTGAGAAAGCTGAAGAGTATTGTTATATTGGCAGTTTAGCAACAGAAACAGATTTACCAAGTGATAAGAAAAGAGGAGACTTTTACGTTTTAGTTTATAAAAATATAGGTAACCCAGAAACTGTAGTTCAAATAGAGGCCGGTTATAGTTACAAAGTTTCCTCTGATATTATTATCAGTATAGATAAAGGAGAGTATAAATTTTATACAACTGAAGATCTTCCAACTGCAGCTTGGACAGAAGAAGATGCAAAAGTAATTTTTGCTATGAAAAAAGGATTAGAACTTAAAGTTACCGGCGAGTCTTCAAGAGGTACTATAACCAATGATACATACACGCTTAATGGGTTTACCGCCGCTTATAATAAATTAACTGACGATTGTTAAATGCCAACAAAAATTGTTTTAGCTTATTCAGGTGGATTAGACACAAGTGTCATTCTTAAGTGGCTTCAAAATAAATATGAATGCCCAGTAGTTACTTTCACAGCAGATATAGGTCAAGGAGAAGAACTTTCACCCGTTGAAACAAAAGCAAAAAGTCTAGGTGTTGAAGAAATATTTATTGAAAATCTCCAAGAGGAATTTGTCAGAGATTATGTTTTTCCAATGTTTAGGGCTAATGCACTTTATGAGGGAACTTACTTGTTAGGCACAGCTATAGCTAGACCTTTAATTGCAAAGAGACAAATTGAAATTGCTAAAGTTGTAGGAGCAGATGCTGTAGCACATGGAGCTACTGGTAAAGGAAACGATCAAGTTAGATTTGAACTTGGATATTATGCAAATAATCCAAAAATTGAAGTCATAGCTCCTTGGCGAGATTGGGAATTTGATTCTAGACATGATTTATTAGATTATGCAGAAAAAAATCAGATAACAGTACCTAAAGATAAAATGGGTGAGCCTCCATTTAGTACAGATGCAAATCTTCTGCATACTTCTTCTGAAGGTAAACTTCTTGAAGATCCTTGGCTTGAACCACCCGAACATATTTTTTCTAGAACAAAATCTATTGAAGATACTCCAAATAAAGCAGAGATTATAATAATTGGATTTAAAAACGGTGACCCAGTCTCTATAAATGAAGAAAAACTAAAACCTCACGAAATTCTTACAAGATTAAACTCTATAGCTGGAAGTCACGGAGTAGGAAGAATAGATATTGTAGAAAATAGATTTGTTGGAATGAAATCTAGAGGGATTTATGAAACGCCAGGTGGAACCATATTATTAGATGCAAGAAGAGCAATAGAGAGTATTACTTTAGATAAGGGAGAAGCACATATTAAGGATGAATTGATGCCCAAATATGCAGAAGTAATTTATAATGGTTTTTGGTTTTCTTCTGAAAGAATTTCAATGCAAAAATTGATAGATTCAATGTCACACAAAGTTAATGGCGATGTTAAAATTAAAATATTTAAAGGTAACGTAATTATATTGGGTAGAAGATCAAGCAACTCTCTTTATGATAATTCATTAGTTTCATTTGATGAAGTAGGTGAATATAATCAAAAAGATGCAGAGGGATTTATTAAAATAAACTCAATAAGGCTTCGTAAACATAATTAATATTCTATGGGTTACGGTGATGATTTACTTGTAACTTCCTTAGCAGCTAAAATTAAAAAACAGTTCCCAGAAAGACAAATTGTTATTGGCATTGCAGAAAAAAATCATGCATTTCATTCCCCAATTTATGAGAATAATCCAAATATTGCAGACTGTAGAAATTTAGATAATAACAAACCTATCCATCTAATTGACTTCCATGAATTGAATAGACCTTATATTAATTACGAAAAAAGTATCCCAAATAATTATGTTTGGAAAAATTTTACACCCATACCTGGTGAAATATATTTTTCAAAAAAAGAAAAAATAGAAGCAAAAAAAATCATTTCTGAAGCTAAAAAATTTTGGAATGAAAAAAATAATAAACAATTTAGGAATATGATTTTCCTTGAAACTTCATCAACTAAAATAAATGATGCACAATTTAGTTTTAAACATCAAAACAAAGATTGGGGTATTCAGAATTGGACAATATTAATAAATAAATTAAAAAATGATTATTTGATTATTCAATCAAATCATACCCAAACAAAAAAAATTGATGGAATATTTACACCTCAAGAAATGGATTTTAGACTTGCTTGTGCACTTTTAGAAGAAGTTGATTTTTATGTTGGTCCTGAGGGAGGTTTTGGGCATGTTGCAGCAGCATTAAATAAAAAAGCAGTTCTATATTTTGGAGGATGGATATCGCCGGATGTAATAGGTTACGACTTTCATGAAAATATTTATTATGAAGATACACAATCACCATGTGGTGTAAAATCAAAACTGTGCGAACACTGTTCCAAAGCAAGAAAAATTATAACAGTAGATATTTTTCTAGAGCATATTTATAAAATAAGTAATTCTTAATTATTAGACTTTAACTTGAATGCAGCTGTAGTGTTTCTAAGTAAACAGGCAATTGTCATTGGCCCTACTCCTCCTGGCACAGGAGAAATTGCACTTACCTTATGTTCCACGTCACTAAACAAAACATCACCTACTAATTTTGATTTCTCTTCATTTATTTTTATTCTATTTATACCAACATCAATAATAATAGCTCCTTCCTTAACCCAATCTTTATTTACAAACTCAGGTTTACCAATTGCTGCTATTAAAATATCAGCACTCTTACAAATACTCTCAATATTTATAGTTTTTGAATGAACTGTTGTAACAGTACAAGACTCTTTTAATAATAATTGTGCCATAGGCTTTCCAACTATATTTGATCTACCAATTACAACAGCATTTTTACCAACTAAATTAATATTAAGTTCTTTTAGAAGTAACAGACAACCATAAGGAGTACATGGTATCATTAGACTTTCATCATTCTTTTGGCTTATTGATAGTTTACCAACATTTAAAGGATGAAATCCATCAGCATCTTTTTCAGGCGATATACTATTTAAGACCACTTCTTCATTTATGGTTTTAGGTAAAGGAAGTTGGACAAGAATACCATTAATATTATCATTGTTGTTTAATTGATTAATCAAATTGATTAAATCGTTTTGATTTGTGGATTCTTCCAGGTGATGATCAATTACATCAATACCAACTTCTTTTGCAGCTTTTGTTTTAGCTTTTACATATACACTACTTGCTGCAACATTTCCAACTTGTATAACTGCAAGCCCAGGTACACGCTTAGATTTTATTTTTATGTTTTCAATTTCAATTTTTAATTTATCTTTTAAATTTTGTGCTATTTTTTTTCCATCTAATATATGCGGCATAATTATCTAGGCCAATATTCAATTAGTAAACTTTTTATAAACCACAAACCAAGATAAACAACTATTGGAGATAAATCTATTGCCCCAAAAGTAGGCAAGTATCTTCTTACAAAATTTAAACTTGGTTCACATAATCGGTATAAGGTATCAAGAATACTATAAACAAATCGATTACCAGTATTAATTACATTAAAGCTTACAAGCCAAGTTAGAACTATATAAATTATGAGAACAAACTGAAATAAGTTTATAATTTGAATAATTAAATACAAAAGTGAGTTCATTATAAATTTTTATTTAATATCTATTATGCATTATGGCTGTAATTTAATCAAAAAAAAAGCGGTCTTAAAGACCGCTTATATTAAAATAAAATTTGATTTACATTGAGATATCTCTGCCAAACCACTCTTTAGTTATTTCAGCAGTAGTTCCATCTTTAGACATTTCTGCAATAGCAGCATTCCACATCTCTAAAATATCTGTATCTTCTTTTCTAACTGCTCCACCGACACCATCACCAAAGACACCACCAGAAAAAGTTGGACCAGTAAATGCAACATCAACACCGCCATCGGATTCCATAAAATCAATAATTGATCCTACATCAGCTAAAACAGCATCACATCTTCCAGAAGCTAAATCTAAATTGTGATCGTCAACTGCTTGATACAGTTTAACATCAACAGCACCAGACATGTGTTTTTCTAAGAAATTTTGATGAATTGTTGATGATTGAACACAAACAGTTTTACCATCCATTGCAGCAATTAATTGACCTATTGCAGCTTGTTCTTTTCCACCTGCATTATTAAGATTAACTTTGGCCATACCTGCAATATTTAAATTTGCTAAACCACTATTTTTTAAAACAGCAAATCTTGCACCATCAGTCATATATCCAGTAGTAAAATTTACTTTTTCTTTTCTTTCTTCAGTAATAGACATTCCAGCAATAATAATGTCATATTTACCTTGAAGAAGAGCTGGTATTATACCATCCCAATCCTGAGTTACCCATTCACATGTGACACCCATTCTTTCACAAGCTTCATTACCAAAGTCTATTTCGGCACCTTCTAGTTCACCAGCAGAGTTTAAATTATTCCATGGTGGATAAGCACCTTCTGTACCAATTCTTATCGTTTGTGAATTTGCAATTGAAGCAACTCCAAAAATACCAATTGATAATAAGTATATTAAAATTTTTTTCACGTTTCCTCCTTGAAGAAGTATTTCTAAATTATAGAGGAACCATATAAGCTAAATAAAAAAAAACAAAATAAATTGTTTCAGACCTTGTTTTCTTTGCTCTTAATTAATACAAAAAATAAGCCAATTATTAGTAATATAAAAGGAAAACTCCAAAGAAAGATATTATTATAATTCATTAATGGTCTAAAAAGAATGTATTCACCATATCTTTCAACTAAAAATTTCTTAATATCTCGCTCACTTTCTCCAGCTTTCAACTTATTTTTAACTATTTTTTTAATATCATTTGAGAATTCTGCATCTGAGTCATAAATGCTTTGATTTTGACACGTCATACATCGCAACTCTAAGGTTAATTTTTTTACTCTCTCATCAATATTTTCAACTGCAAATATTTTAAAAGTAAAAAACACAAAACTTAAAATTATTATATGTAAAAATTTATAGAAGTGGCTCAATTTCATTTTTTAAAATATCCATTGTTATCGGACCCATAAATTTATAGATAATCTTACCATCCTCATTAATTAAATATGTTTCTGGTAGACCAAAAACACCAAATTCTAATGCAATTAAACCATCAGAGTCTACACCAACAAAATCGTATGGGTTTCCATCATCCTCCAAATATTTTTTGGCATCAGAAGTTGGATCTTTGTGGTTAAATCCCAACAAATATAGTTCAGGATATTTTTTACCTATCTCAAAAAAAAGTGGATGTTCTATTTTACAAGGACTACACCAAGAAGCAAAAAAATTAATTAAGGTCTTCTTATTTTTTAAATCTTTTGTTTTGATTATATCCTTTGCATTGTACAAAGAACTACTTTGAAAAATAGGAACATCTTTATTCAAGAGTGCACTCGGCGGTTTATTAGGATCTTTACCACTTAATAAATAAGTAAGTGAAAAAATACATATTACTAAAAGTATGATTAAAGGTGTTAAAATTATTATTCTATTCATCTTCTCGTAACTGCTATTAAACCAGAATACATCATTATTATCACTCCAAGCCATATAAAGCTAACAAATGGATTAATTAAAACTTTTACAAACCACTCATTATTTTTTTGATCACCAAGTATAAAATATATATCCTTATTCCACTGATGTAAAATACCAGCTTCAGATGTAATCATCTTTGATACTGGATAATAATTTTTTCCAGCCTCTATTTCTTTTGATTGATTATTTTCAATATCAAACAAAAATTTTCCTCTTAAAGATTGAAAATTAATTTGATTAGTTGTTTCTATTTTTTCAAACAAAACTGTTTTTCCATTTACATTGAACTTATCTCCCTCATTAAGGTTAAAATCTAGCTCATTTTGAAAAACACTAGAACAGGTAATACCAACTATAGCAATACCAACACCAATATGCGCTACATGAGGGTTAATTATTTTTAAAAACTTAATGTTAATTTTAATTTTATACGAAGAAAATATAGCAATAATTGAAGCCAATATTATCCAAAAACCTAAAAGTAACCCAACGAAACCCCATGTATTATAATCCAAAAAATATGATTGAATTAGAACTAAAACACTTAAGATAATGAAAGTTAGTACATATTTTTTTGAATTATTTATCTTATTTGTTTGCCAGGATAAAATTGGTGCAATACTCATCAATAAAAAACCAGGTATCATTATAGGAATTACTGTTGAATTAAAATAAGGGCCTCCAACCGATATTCTCTTATTATACAAAACTTCAATTATAATTGGGTATATAGTTCCTAAAAGAATAGTTAAGGTTGCTATAATCATTAAAATATTATTTATTACAAGTGCTGAAACTTTATTGATAAATAACAAATTTAAAGCATTTGATTTTTTTGGTTCTTTTAACAAGAAAACTAAAAAACCAAATCCAGTTACAATAAAAAAAATTAGTAATATAAATATACCTCTGGATGCATCTGCGGCAAATGAATGTACACTTGTTAATATTCCAGATCTTACCAAAAATGTTCCAAAAACACTTAATGAAAAGCAAAGAATTGATAAAAAAACTATCCATTTTTTAATAGCTTGCTCGCCTCTTACCATAATGAGTGAATGAACTAATGCAAGTCCAGCAATCCAAGGCATCAGTGAAATATTTTCGACCGGATCCCAAAACCACCAACCACCCCATCCTAATTCATAATATGCCCAATATGAACCTAGAGCTATTCCGCCGGTTAAAAAAGTCCAACTAATCAATGACCATTTTTTAGCAACATAAAGCCATTCATCATCTGTATTTTGAAATAAACCAGCGATTGCAATACTGAAAACTATGGAGTAGCCAACATAGCCTCCATATAAAATAGGTGGGTGAACTGCTAAACCTGGATCTTGTAAAATTGGATTTAAACCCAAACCTTCATTTACTAAAATTGAATTAACTAGAAATGGATTTGATGTAAAAACAATAAAGAGACCAAATAAAATATGAAGTAAAGATTGAATAATTAATGTTAATCTTTGAAAGCTTTCGTCTATATTTTTTGTAAAAGAAAAAAAGAAACTAAAAATAGATAATATACTCAGCCACAAAAGCATCGAACCTTCATGATTTCCCCAAGTACCTGAAATTTTATATATTAATGGTTTATTTGAGTGAGAGTTTTGAAAGACATTATAATTCGAGAAATCAGATACCACATAGGCATACATTAATGAAAAAAAAGATAACAAAGTTAATAATGAGGAAAAGCGGATGAATAAATTAAATTTCTTTTTTTCAAATTTAAATATGTATCTCGATAACAATAAATAAAAATTAATACCTATCGCAAAAACTAAGCTTAAAAAACCAACTAATGAACTCATTTATATTTTTTATTCCAATAACCTGTATCTTTCAGATCTTCTTTTATTGATGCTGGCATATAATTTTCATCATGTTTTGCAAAAACATTAGTTGCGTTAAAAATATTTTTATCAATAAAAGCACCCTCTATCACTGCACCTTGCCCTTCTCTAAATAAATCAGGCAGAATGCCTTTGAAAGTGACAAGTATAGATGCTTTTTCATCAGTGATTTTAAATTTAAATGAACTTGAAGAAATTTTATTAAAACTATTATTTTCTATAAAACCGCCTATTCTTATTATTTTATTTATTATGATATCTGATTTATCAATTTCCGATGGTGTATAAAAATACGATACATTTTCTCTTGTATTATATAAAATAAGTAAGACTGCACTTAGTATAATTACCAAAGTAAGCAATATAAATAGCAATCTTTGAAATCGTAGACTCATTTATTTTTTATTCTTCTAAGTTTTAAGTAACTAAAAAATAATAACAAAAAAATTAAAAGAAAGGCAGTAATATACGATCCTAAAATATACCAAAAATACATAGCTTCTAATAACAAAAATACTTAGGAATGATACTTAATCCAATGGACTAAAAGTCACAAATTAACTTAAATAAGATTTTCTTGAAATTATCTCTGTTTTTATTCTTAAAATGGCTATTGCTACTCCAATCATTATAAATGCAAATGTCATAATAATTAAAGGTGTCATCATTGAAGGATCAATGCTGGGTTTAGATAATTTACTTATTGTTGCAGGTTGATGTAAGGTATTCCACCAATCTACAGAAAATTTGACTATCGGCAGATTTACTGAACCAACAAGAATAAATATAGCAACAACCTTTTCTCTAACAATCCTATTTTCAAAAGATAAATTCATAAAAATAATAATTAGATAAATAATAAATAGTATTGCAACAGATGTTAAACGCGCATCCCATACCCACCAAGTACCCCACATTGGTTTTCCCCATAAAGATCCACTTATTATACATATTAAAGTAAAAACTGCTCCTATCGGAGCTACTGCAGTATTAAAAATAAAACCAAAGGGTATTCTAAAAGCAAGTGCCAAAATACTATAAAGAGTCATTATTGCATAAGTTAGTAAAGCTAGCCATGCACTTGGTACATGTACATACATTATTCTTACTGTTGATCCTTGCTGATAATCATCTGGTGATAAATAAAAGGAAAACAATAATCCTATTGCAAACAATATTATAGATAAGATCAGTAATGGTCTAAATAAATAATCAGCCATCTCATTAAATTTACTAGGATTAACAAAGAATTTCATATTAATTATTTTCTAATGAAAGTTTTAGACACAACCCACTTGCCCAGGGATTTATAGCAAAAACAATTAACAATATTCCAAATAATATATTTATAAGAGAATTAAAGCTTTCTTCCATATTAATTATACCTACTGAAAAAATAATTACTGGAACACTAAATATCATAACAATGACACTACCCAGCAGAAAATTTCGCTGATTCATTAGGTTCATTGAAGATGAAATTGAGCCTAAACAGGACAGAATAAGTGATCCTATGCTAAAACTAGCAAATAAGTAGAAAAGTTTATCATTAGAAATATTTAGTAAGATGCATGCAATTGGTATTGATAATAGAAAAGGTACCTGCACAAACAAAAAATGTGAAAAAGTTTTTAAAATAGAAATAAAGCCAAAACTAAACCCATTTAAATGTATGATCAACAAATTGCCATTTTCAAAGTCATCTTGATAAAATTTTCTTAGAGATAAAGTTGAACTTAATAGTAATAAAGTCCACAATATACCAACTCCTATGAGAGAAACTGTTTCCTTATCTGGTCCGATAGAGAAAATAAAAATAAATATTGATATGAAAAAGAAAATGATATTGGTTAAAATATCTTGAATACCACTCATATTTAATTTGTATTCTCTGTAATAAAAAAAAATAATTTTATTTAAAAAGTTCATTATTTTATAAGTTTATTTCTTCTGTCACATAAATTCCTGGATTTTGATGTGAGCTAAAAATTATAGATCCTTCTTTACTGCAATGATCTTCAAAAGTTTGTTTCATTAGTTCAATTGACTCTTCATCCAAGTTTGAAAGAGGTTCATCTAAAATCCAAACTTTTTTGTTTTCCATTATTAATCTTAAAAATTCTAATTTTTTAGTTTCACCAAAAGACAATGTTCCAACTTTTTTATTCAAATAATTATCTAATTTTAAGGTTTTTAATGCTGTTTCAATTTGAGTATCATTAATATTTGATATAAAAAATTTTTTCCAAATATTTATATTATCTTTTATAGTTAATTTTCTTAAGCTTGATGTTGTGTCACCTATGTATGTAACATGATTATAAAAATCATATAAATTTTTTTTCAATAATTTTCCTTTCCAATATATTGATCCAAATGATGGCTCTAATAGATTAATAATTGCTTTTAATAATGTAGTTTTGCCAGAACCGTTTTTACCTTTTAATATGGTAATATTTCCAGGAGAAAGTGATAGATTAATATTTTCAAAAATTTTTTTATCTAATCTCTCTATCGATAAATCCTTAACAATTAACATTATTAAGATCTAATTATTTTTTGATTTAAAACAATAAAAAAAACGGGGCAGAACCCCGTTTTATCTTTGTGAAAAAGATAAGAAAAAGAAAACTTTGATTTAAAGTTTTCTTGAAAAATTGAAGTATTGCTATCTTCTCTTTTTCTTCTTTTTAGCAGCTTTTTTCTTTTTCTTTTTAGGAGCTGCTTTTTTCTTTTTCTTAGGAGCAGCTTTCTTCTTTTTCTTTTTAGGAGCTGCTTTTTTCTTTTTCTTTGTAGCTGCTTTTTTCTTTTTCTTTGGAGCAGCTTTCTTTTTCTTCTTAGCCATAAAATACTCCTTGTATTTTGTTACCCCGGAGGAACCCCCCTCCATTATCACTTTAATGATAATTATAAAAGGCTGACCATTTATTCCCAAAACTTACGCTTAAAGTCAACAATATACCAATATATTAAAATTAAACTGACTCTAATTTTAACTTAGAACTTTATTACAAAACTTAACAAAAAAAATTAATAAATTACATTTACATTTTTGGCAGAAAACTAATAATAAACAAACATTTTGCTATACAAAAATTTATCTTCATACTATTTAATAATTATAATTATTTACCAATTTTTGCATGAAAAATATTAATTCTTTTAGTTCAGAGGGTACGATTGAAATAAATAACCAAAAATTCAAATATTTTGACTTAAATAAAGCTGCCGAATATTTTGATATTGACCTTAGTAAGATTCCAATTTCTTTAAAAATAATAATAGAAAATATACTTAGAAATGAAGATGGAGAGAATATCACTAAAGATATGATCATGAATGTTTTTACTTCATTAAAACAATCTAATAAAAAAGATAAAAAAACTGAAATAGCTTTTTTTCCAACTCGAGTCCTAATGCAAGACTTTACTGGTGTACCTGCTGTTGCTGATCTTGCTGCGATGCGAAATGCGTTAAAATCGAGGGGTATTGAGCCAAAAAAAATAAACCCATTATCCAGAGTTGATCTAGTTATAGACCACTCAGTAATGGTAGATAGTTATAAAGATAATAATGCATTAAAAGAAAATGTTAGTAAAGAATTTGATAGAAATAAAGAAAGATATGAATTTCTTAAATGGGGCCAAAGTTCATTTGATAACTTTTATCTTGTTCCTCCAGGTTCGGGTATTTGTCATCAAGTAAATTTAGAAAATATTGCTAAAACCATATGGCTAAAAGAAATTAATAATCAAAAATACTTATTCCCAGACTCTGTTGTAGGAACAGATAGCCATACAACAATGGTTAATTCACTCTCTGTTTTAGGATGGGGAGTTGGGGGAATAGAGGCTGAGGCAGCTATGTTGGGTCAAGCCATATCAATGAATATTCCAGAAGTAATTGGATTTGAACTAAAAGGATCTCTAAAAGAAGGTATTACAGCTACTGATTTAGTTTTATCAATAACTAATATTTTGAGAAAAAAAGGAGTTGTTGGGAAGTTTGTAGAATTTTATGGCGGCGGTCTAAAAAATCTATCCTTAGCTGATAGAGCAACAATTTCTAATATGGCACCAGAATATGGTGCAACTTGTGGATTTTTTCCAACAGACGAAGAAACAATTAATTACCTTAGATTAACAGGTAAGGATAATGAACATTTAAATATAGTAGAAAAATATTCAAAAAAGCAAAATCTTTGGGCTAATGAAAACTATGCGCCAGAATATTCTGAAAAAATAATATTAGATTTGGATAAAATAGAACCTTCAATTGCTGGCCCAAAAAGACCTCAAGATAAAATTCTATTAAAAGATGCCCCTAAAGAATTTAGAAAATTACATAAAAATTCTTATCTTAATAGGAATAAATTAAATACTGGTGATGTTGTAATAGCTGCAATCACAAGTTGCACAAATACATCAAATCCTAATGTAATGATTGCTGCTGGGCTTTTAGCCAAAAAAGCAATTGAATTAGGTCTTGAAGTTAAGCCATGGGTTAAAACAAGTTTGGCTCCAGGCAGTAAAGTTGTTAGTGACTATCTTAATAAAGCAGGTCTAACCGAATATTTTGATTCACTTGGTTTCAATACAGTTGGTTATGGATGCACAACTTGTATTGGCAATTCTGGGCCTTTGGATGCCTGGGTGTCAAATGAAATTGAATTGAATAATTTAACTGTTTGTTCAGTCTTATCGGGTAATAGAAACTTTGAGGGTAGAGTTCACCAGGAAGTAAAAGCAAATTTTCTTGCTTCACCTCCGCTTGTTGTTGCTTATGCAATAGCAGGCAATATAAATATTAACCTTACTACTGATAGCCTAGGCAAATCTAAAAATGGACAAGATATATTTCTTAAGGATTTGTGGCCCACAAATTTTGAAATCAATAAAACTCTAAGTATATGTTTGACTCCTGATATGTTTAAAGAAAGATATAGAGAGATTTATAAAGGAGATGATAATTGGAAAGCGATTAATAATAAGATAGACACAACATACGATTGGAGTGATACAAGTACTTATATTAAACATCCGCCCTTTTTCAATCAAGAAAATGCTTTTGAAGTAAAAGACATTAAAGATGCAAGAGTTCTGGCATTACTTGGTGATAGCGTAACAACTGACCATATTTCACCAGCGGGCAGTATTAAAGAAGATAGTCCAGCAGGTCTTTATTTAACAAATAGGCAAATAAACTCAAAAAATTTTAATTCTTATGGATCTAGACGCGGCAATCATGAAATTATGATGAGAGGCACTTTTGCAAATATTCGTATCAAAAACCAAATTTTAGAAGATGTAGAGGGTGGTTTTACCAAATCTTTTTTTTCAAACAAACAAATGTCAATATATGATGCAGCTCAGGAGTATATAAAAAACAAAATTGATACTATTATAATTGCTGGGAAAGAATATGGCACTGGATCCTCAAGAGATTGGGCAGCTAAGGGAACGAGGCTTTTAGGTGTCAAAGCTGTAATTGCTGAAAGCTTCGAAAGAATTCATAGATCAAATTTAATAGGAATGGGAGTTTTACCTCTTGAATTTACTAAAAACGATAACAAATCTAACCTTTGTATAACAGGTGAAGAAAAATTTTCTATATTAGGTTTATCTGAAATAAAACCAGGATCAATAATCTTTTGTGAAATAAATTCAGAAGAAAATAAAAAAATAGAATTAAGGTGCAGAATAGATACTAATAAGGAGCTTGAATATTATAAAGCGGGAGGAATTTTAAATTACGTTTTAAATGAAATAATATCTGAAGCTGCATAATTTAATGAACAGTGAAGATGAAAATTTATTAGCTATACTTGGGCCTACTAATACAGGCAAAACTTACACAGCATTTGAAAAATTATTTTCCTTCTCTTCGGGGATTTTTGGATTCCCATTAAGATTACTTGCTAGAGAGAATTACGATAAAGCAGTAAAAAGGTTAGGTCTAAGTAATATAGCTCTCATAACTGGTGAGGAAAAAATTTTTCCTAAAGAAGCAAAATATTTTTTTTGTACTGTTGAGTCAATGCCTAATAACATTCCTGTAGATTGTGTTATCATTGATGAAATTCAACTAGCAGCAGATTATGAAAGGGGTCATATTTTTACGGACAGAATCCTAAATTTAAGAGGAAATTTTCAAACCATTTTTTTAGGATCATTGAATATTGAAAATATATTAAAAAAAATATACCCAAGTATTTCTATTGAAAAAAAAAATAGGCTATCTGAGCTCACTTTTTTAAGAAAGCAAAATTTTTCTAAACTGGAACCAAGATCTGCAATAATTGCTTTCAATATAAATAAAGTTTACGAAATTGCAGAAAATATCAGAACTCATAAAGGTGGAGCTGCAGTTGTTTTGGGTTCACTTAGTCCAAGAACTAGAAATGCTCAAGTTGAAGTTTATGAAAATAAAAATGTTGACTATCTTGTAGCTACTGACGCTATTGGAATGGGTTTAAATTTAAATATCAATCATGTGAGTTTTTCTTCCCTAGAAAAATTTGATGGTAGATATAACCGTAATCTAACTCCAAGTGAATTAGGTCAAATAGCAGGTAGGGCTGGTAGATATAAACAGGATGGTACGTTTAGTTATACTAAGGAAGCAGGTAACTTAGATCCTTTAATTATACAACAAATAGAAAAGCATAATTTCGATAATATTCAAAAAATATATTGGAGGAATAGTGATTTAGATTTTAGTTCGATTGATTCATTATTATCTTCATTAAAGAAATACCCTATACAAAGTTATTATATACATAAAAAAAATGCATTAGATGAACTAAATTTTAGAAATTTAATAAATGATAATGAAATAAAAAGATTTTTAGTATCTAAGAAAAATTTAAAGTTATTATGGAATATTTGTCAAATTCCAGATTTTGAAAAACTATTTAATGACAACTATTTATTACTTTTAAAAGACATATATTTAGTTTTAATTAAAAATAATTACTTTATTCCTGAAGAATGGATTAATAACAAAATTAGTAAATTAATTAATTATGGTGGAGACATTCCTGAGCTTTCAATCAAAATATCCCAGATCAGAACTTGGACATATATTTCAAATAATCATAATTGGCTTAAAAATACATATTATTGGAAAGAAAAAACACAGCAAATAGAGAATGAATTATCTGATCAATTACATAGTAGACTTACAAATAAATTTATAGACTATTCTTCCAAGTTTTTTATTGGAGAAAAAAAGATTTTTAATATTAAGGATATTTTTATAAGAAATAACAATGAAGTATTTCTCGACAAGGATAAATATGGAATTATTAAAGGTTTTGATCTTTTTGAAGATAAAAAAATATTTTCACAATCCCTTTTTTCTATTAGTAATATAAAAAAATCAGTAAGAAATATGATTAATGGAAAAGTTGATAATTTTTTGAATGCTCCCACAGATTCAATTAGTTTTGGTGATATTAGTAATTGTAAAATAAAAGATGATACTTTTATTTATTGGGGAGAAGAGCCTGTTGGTAAATTAAAAAAAGGCAAGTCAATATTTAGACCCATTGCTGATGCTTTGAATTCTGAGTATTTATCTTCAGAAAATAAATTATTGATTTCAGCAAAACTTCAAAAATGGCTAGAAGATGAAATTAATAATACTCTTTATCCTCTTAATAAAAGATTAGATGAAGACATAAATTCAGAAATCAGAGCAATCGCCTTTAATTGTTTTGAAAATTTTGGAAATTATCCAATTGAAAGATTTAAAGATACTTTAAAAAAAATTACACCAGATGCTAAACTTCAACTTTCTAAATTAGGAATTAGGGTTGGCGCTAAATATTTTTTTATTCCAAACTTATTAAAGAAAAAACCTTTAGAATTTAATGCAATTTTATGGAAAACATTTTACCAGAATGAAAATGATGATATTTTACCACTTCCTTTGAATGGTAGAGTATCTTTTACATCTGAAATAAAAATGCCAGATAATTATTGGCAATCTATTGGATATATAAATATTAAAAATTTTATATTCAGAATAGATGTTTTTGAAAAAATTTTCTTTTTAGCAAGACAAAAATTAAAAAAAGGGCCATTTCTAGAATCATCCGATCTTATGAACCCAATAGGATGTAATAGTGACCAACTAAAGGACATAATGACATTTTGCGGATATGAATATTTAATTACAGCTGATAAAAAAAAACTATTCTTTCTTGGCAATAACAAAAAAGATACAAAAAAAATAATGAAAAATAAATCTAATAAAAAAATAAAGAAAAAAATTAAGGAAGATAAAATTAAAAGAGATCCAAATTCCCCTTTTGCTGTTTTGGAAAAACTTCTTTAAACATATTTGAAAGGTACAAATTGATAAATATATTAAAAAAAATTTTAAATAATCAAAATTCTAATGAGAATAACGATGAAAGTAAAAATTTAGAGTTACTTTCAGGCTTAATGATTGAAGCTGCTTATACGGATGGTAAAGTTGATGAAATTGAGCTAAATAAAATTAAATTTAGTTTAATTAACGTTTTTAACGAAGATCCAGAGGAAGTAGAAATTGTTATTAAAGAAGCATTAAAAAATAAAAACAATTCTAGATCTCTTCACAATTATACTTCTTTTATAAATAAAAATTTTGATGATGATAAGAAACTTCTCCTTATTGAAGCTTTGTGGGAAATTGTATTATCTGATGGTGAAATTCATGATTTTGAGTCAAATCTTATTAGAAGACTAGCTGGATTACTTTATATTTCTGATGTAAACTCTGGAAATGCAAGAAAAAGAGCTCTAGATAAACTACAAAATTAAATTGTTATGACGTATGTTGTTGATGAAAAATGTATAAAATGTAAGCATATGGATTGCGTTGAAGTCTGCCCAGTAGATTGTTTTTATGAGGGTGAAAATATGCTAGTCATCCATCCTGATGAATGTATTGATTGCGGTGTTTGTGAGCCAGAGTGTCCTGTTGAAGCAATTTTACCTGATACTGAAGATGGAATTGAAAAATGGGCTGAGATTAATAGGAAATATTCAGAAATCTGGCCAAATATTAATATAAAAAAAGAACCTCCAGCTGACGCTGAGGAGTGGCAAAATATAAAAGATAAATATATTAAACATTTTAGTGAAAAACCAGGGTCATAGATGAAATCAAAAAAAAATTCTGAATTTAAATTAGGAGAAATTGTTGTTTATCCAAAACATGGTGTAGGAGAAATTTCAAAAATTGAAAATATGGAGATCTCTAACATAAAAACAAGTTTCTATGTTGTTAAAATGGAGCAATCCAAACTTACAATCAGAGTTCCTCTCGATAAAAAAGATGAGGTTGGATTGAGAAAAATTTCTTCAAAAAAAATAATTGATGAAGTTTATACCACTCTAAAGCTGAAGCCAAAGATAAGAAGAATTATGTGGAGTAGGAGAGCTCAAGAATATGAAACAAAGATTTTTTCTGGAGACCCAGTTAAAATTGCTGAAGTTGTTAGAGATCTATTTAGAAAAACTACTCAAGCTGAACAATCATACAGTGAAAGGCAAATGTTCCAAGTTGCAATAGAACGTCTAGCTAGAGAAGTTGCCGCAGTTGAAAAAACTGATTATTTTCAATCGACTGAAAAAATTGAACAAATTTTAAGTAAAAAATAATATTTTGAATAATATTAGCAATTTTGTTGAACTAAAGAAGTCTGAGAAGATATGGGCTATAGGATCAATTCATTCAAATTTAAAATCATTTAGTTCAATTAAAAAGTATATTCAAAAAAATTTTAACGCTGAAGATAAGTTAATTTTTCTTGGCAATGTTATAGGTCTAGGAGAAAATTCTAGAGAAACTTTAAGTAGTGTTATTGATTTAAGATTTAATCTAATGTCAAAATTTAGGTTAAAACCAGAAACCATTGTATTTTTAAGGGGAGCACAAGAAGAGATGTTTAGTAAATTGTTACAATTACAACTTGCTCCAAACCCCACAGAAATTATTGATTGGATGTTTGACCATGGAGTAAATAAAACTATAAATTCTTATGGATTTTCTGAAAACGAGGTAAGAAATATTGCTTCCTCAGGAACGCTTAATATTTCAAAATGGACTTCAAATTTAAACAAAGTAATACAAGAGAATCCTGGTCATGAACAATACTTTTTAAATTTAAAACATGCAGCATATTCTTACACTAAGAAAATATTATTTGTAAACAGAGGCGTTGATATAACTAGACCTTTATCAGCACAAAATGATTGTTTTTGGTGGGGATTCCAAAATTTTTCTAAAATACAAGAACCATACAATACTTTTGTAAGAATTGTTAGAGGTTATGAATCTGAACACAGAAACAAATTAGATATTTCAAAAAAAAATACAGTCTGTACTTTATTTAAACAACCTTTATCAAATAAAAATATTTTATGTGGAATATTTGCAGAAAATGGGGAAATTTTAGATTTATTTGAAAATAATTGATCCAAAATTAAAATAATTCGTATATTAATATATGAATTCAAAATATTTTTTTTCGAACAATCTTGTAGAGCTCTCTAAAAAAGCTGATATTTTAGAAAAAGACGAAGAATTTAAACTTATAAATGATTGGAGAGATAAAAGAACTCCTAGATCCCTTCAAAAAATTCTTAATTCATACCTCCGCCTTGCTGTTTCCTATGCTAGAAAGTATACTAGTTATGGCTTGCCACTAGACGATTTGATCCATGAAGGAGTTCTTGGAATTATGCACGCATTAGAAAAATTTGATACTTCTAAAGATTTTAGACTTTCCACTTATGCTTCTTGGTGGATAAGAGCTTCCATACAGGACTATATCTTAAAAAATTGGTCTGTAGTGAGAACTGGCTCCACAGCATCCCAAAAAGCCCTCTTCTTTAATCTTAAAAAAATCAAACAACAGATAAATGATGTGTCTAGAGAATTTATGGGGCAAGAGGAAATAAACAAAGTATCAAACATGCTTAATGTTAAATCTTTAGAAGTACAAAATATGGAGTCTAGACTTACTGGTGGAGATCTATACCTAAATCAAAAGGTGGATAATGATACTGAAAATGACTTAATGAGTTTATTAGCTGATGAACGCCAAAATCCTGAAGAAACCTATGAAGAATTTAATGACAAAAATATAAAAAAGGATTTTATAAATAAAGCTATCGATAGTTTAAATGATAGAGAAAAGACAATTATACGTTTAAGAAAATTCAGAGAGAAAAGTATAACTCTAGACGAGTTAGGTCATAAGTTAAAGATAAGTAAAGAAAGGGTAAGACAAATAGAGACAAAGGCATTAGAGAAATTAAAGAAATCTTTACTTGAAATTTCTCAACAAAATAAAGAATTTTTCATTTGATAGCTATTTAAAATAATTATAAAGTATTTAAGTGATCAAAATATTTTCCTTTATAGCTTTTGTTTTAATTTCTAATGTAGCCGTCAGTAAGGGTACAAACGTTTTTGGCATTGGTATTTATGATGTAAAATTTGATGGTTCTGAAAAAAATCAAGCCACAGATTTTAGATATGAATATAGAAGTGATAAAACATTATTTGATATTGGGCCCGAAGAAGACAATTTTTTTTTCTTGAAGCCCTTTTTTGGCTTTGAATATACTAATGATTCTGCATCCTATATTCTAACAGGAATTTATATCGAAGATAATCTTGGTGAATTATTTGAAGGTAATGAAAACAAACTTTTTTTTACACCAAGTTTTGGTGCAGGTATTTATAATGATGGTTCTGGAAAAAAATTAGGTAATGATCTGCAATTCAGAACATCACTTGAAATTAGTTATCAATTAGAAAATAAAAATAGAATTGGTATTTCTTTTAGCCACATTTCAAATGCAAACTTAGGCGATAAAAATCCAGGTGTTGAAATCATAAGTTTTTCATATCATATACCTTATTAAAAAATTTAACTTAGATTTCTCTCACTAACAAATTTTATTAATAAATCTTCAATTAAATTAATTTTTTGACCTTTCATGTAATCATTGATTTTAGATTTATAAGTTTTACTATTAGGAACTGAAAAAAAGATACTTAGTAGAGGACTTAATAATCTAAATATTGATTCAAAGCCTAATTTAGGTTTAATATATTCAAAATAATTATTAATTATTGATTCATCAATCAATTTATCTTCTCCTTTAAAAATTTTTTTATCAACCTCTTTCAATATAAAGGGGTTATTTTTAATTAATCTTCCAATCATTACTCCATCAAATTCTTTTAAAAGATTCTCTGCGTCATTAAGATTATTTATACCTCCGTTTAGTATAAATGTTATATTAGTATATTTATTTTTTACTTTTTTTACAAAATCATAACTAAGAGGGGGTATGGTTCTATTACCTTGCGGACTAATACCACTAAGGATTGCGTTTCTTGCATGCACATAAATAAATTTAATTCCTGTTTTTGATATCTCGTCAATAAATTCTTCAAAGAATTCATAATTTAATTCTTTACCTAGTCCTAGTCTACATTTTAATGTAGCTTCAATTTTATCATTTTGTAAAGCTTCTATACAATTTCTAACAAGAATTTTATCTCTCATAAGACATGCACCAAAACTACCTTTTTGAACTGCTTTGCTTGGACAACCAACATTTAAATTGATTTCATCATAATTGTAATCTATTGCTATTTTTGCTGCCTTTGCCAAATCCTCTACCTCAGAACCACCAACTTGAAGAGCAACAGGATTATTGAGGTCATTATCAATAATATTTTCTCTACTCTTTGAATAAATCAGTGATTTTGTTGCTATCATTTCACTAAAGAGAAAACTATTTTTTGACAAAATTCTATAAAGTTTTCTTGCATATGGTGTTGTATATCCCATCATTGGTGCTACACAGAATTTTCTACTAATTTCCTTTTTCATTTAATTTTGCTATATAAATAATTTTTAAAATAATTAATATTATGGCAATACCAAAATTTTTAATTGAAAGATATCAATTCTGGAAAAACAATACCTTTGAAGATTATAAAGATATATACCACCAAGCTTCTCAATCTCCACAAAAACCAATTGCTATGATTATTACTTGTTGTGATTCTAGAATTCTTGAAAATACAATATTTGGTGGAAGTGTTGGAGATTATTTTATACATAGAAATATTGCTAATATAGTACCTTCCAAAAATGATAAAGTTCAAAATATACAAACATTATCTGCTATAGAATACGCATTAAAAGTTCTAAAAATTCCAAACTTAATTATTTTAGGCCATTCAAATTGTGGTGGAGTTGAGTATTCTTACAAAACACTATTAGATAAAAAAAATATAAACGATTTTGAATATATAAATCAATGGGTAAGTTGTTTACAAAATTCTTATGACAATATCCCTAATGATTTTTCAGAAACTGAAAAAATAACTTTTTTTGAGCAGGAAAATATAAAACAATCAATTAAAAATTTACATGAATATGATTTTATAGATAAATTAATTAATGAAAATAAACTGAATATAATTGGTTTGTGGTATCAAATAAATTCTGGTTTAATCAAGTTTTTAGATAATGATAGCTTTACAGATTTAGATTAATTGTATGTAAATTTAGTACTAGGAAATTTTTTAAGTTTAACTTCTTGATTATATTTCTTGACTACATTGCCCGCAATTTTTTTAAAATTAAAATAATTTTTTACAAATTTTGGTTTTTTATCATTTGTACTTAGATTTATTAAATCATCAAATACTAATACTTGCCCATCACAATATCTTGAAGCACCTATACCTATTGTAGGTATAGAAATATTTTCTGTAATTAGTTTTGCTGTGTCGGCTGTTATACATTCTAACAATACAGCTTTAGCTCCAAGTTTTTCAGATTCTTTTGCTAATTTTAATAAATTTTGTTTTTCTTTATTAGTTTTCCCTAAAACTTTAATTTCATTAAAATTTTTATAACTTTGTGGTGTTACTCCTATATGAGAAATAACGTTTATTTTTTTATCTACTAAATGTTTCAAAACAACTAATTTTTTTTCACTAATTTCTATCTTTAATAAATCAGGCTTACAGTGATTTAAAAGTATTTTAGCATTGTTATATGCATCAATTTTATTATCATATGTTTTATAAGGCATATCTAAAACCTTTAAACTTCTCTTAATTTCCTTATTAACAGCTACACCATGATTTTTCATCATATCCATAGTAACTCCTTGAGTATTCTTCATCCCATATAGTGTTGAACCTAGAGAATCTCCAACTAATATTAAATCAATTTTTCCATCTAAAATTTTTGCAATTGATGGAGAATATGCAGTTAAACAACTTATTGGTTTAGCAAAACTTTTGTGTAAAATTTTTATTTTCTTCATTTTTATTTTTCAATTAAATTTTATTAAGAATTAAACTTTTAATTTAAAATTTTTTATATCAACAATTTTATTTTCATAAAAATTATTAATTTTTCTGATTATTGACTCCGTATCCATTTTAATATCTTGATATTGTTCATCCGGTGTCATATGTTCAACAAAACGATCTGGAAAAATTAAATTTTTTATTACAACATTATCCTTTTTTGATCTTATATTATGGATATAATGTAAAACATGAGATGAAAATCCGCCTATAGAACCTTCTTCTATAGTTAGAATATACTTATGATTATTTAATAATTTATCTATTAATTGTGTGTCTATTGGTTTTGCAAATCTTGCATCTGCAATAGTAGGATAAATATTATTTTGATTTAGAAACTTACTTGCCTCAATACATTTTTCAAGTCTGGTTCCTAAATTTAAAATTGCAACATCATTACCTTCAATTAGAACATATCCCTTACCTATATTTATATCTGTAGGCTGATTATTAAACAGTTCATCCGATCCTGTTCCTCTTGGAAATCTAAAAGCAGATGGTGAGTCATTAATCTCACAAGATAACTCTATCATATTAGATAATTCTCTTTGATTGCTAGGAGCCATAACTATAAAATTTGGTAAAGTGGCTAAATAAGTAATATCAAATGAACCAGCATGAGTAGGACCATCTGACCCTACTAACCCTGCTCTATCAATCGCAAATCTAACAGGTAATTTTTGAATAGCTACATCATGGACTATTTGATCATAAGCTCTTTGTAAAAATGTTGAGTAAATTGCAACAAATGGCTTAAAACCCTCTGTAGCCAATCCAGCTGCCATTGTAACAGCATGTTGCTCAGCAATACCAACATCAAAAAATCTTTTTTCAAAATTTTGTTGGAATAATTTTAAACCTGTTCCAGACATCATAGCAGCTGTTATTGCCACAATTTTTTCGTCATTTTCAGCAAGTTTTGTTAATTTTTCTCCAAAGACATTTGAGTAAGATTTTAAATTTGTTTTTTTAACAGAGTTACCTGTATTAATATCAAATTTTTCTACACCATGAAATTTATCCTCTGACTTTTCTGCAGGACTGTACCCTTTGCCTTTTTTAGTTACACAATGAAGAAAAACTGGTTTATCAAATTTATTATCTCTAATATTTTCTAGAACTGACACCATGTCGTTTATATTGTGACCATCTATTGGACCAAGGTAATAAAAACCCAATTCCTCAAATAAAGTGCCTCCAGAGATAAGCCCTTTAGAATATTCTTCTGTTCTATAAAGAGTCTTTGAAAGATTTGATGGTAATGTTTTAGAAATTTTTTTAATAATATTTCTTAAGCTTGAGTAAGATTTTGATGAAAGCAATCTAGTTAGATATGTACTCATAGCGCCAACTGGTTTGTCGATTGACATTTTATTATCATTTAAAATAACAATTAAACCTTTTTTTTGTGCACCTGCATTGTTTAACCCTTCATATGCTAAACCTGCACTTAAGGCACCATCTCCAACAACACATATAACTTTTGAGTTATCTTTATTTATATCTTTTGCAGCTTTAATTCCCAACCCTGCTGAAACTGCTGTTGAACTATGAGCTGTACCGAATGGATCATATTCACTTTCTGATCTTCTAACAAAACCATACACACCATCTTTTTTTCTCAGTGTCTCGATATTTTTTTTTCTACCCGTTATAATTTTGTGAGGATACGCCTGGTGTCCAACATCCCAAATTAATTTATCATGAGGCGTATTAAACACATAATGAATTGCGACAGTTAACTCAACAACACCAAGTCCTGCACCAAGATGACCGCCAGTTTTTGAAACAGTCTCAATTGTTTTAGCTCTTAATTCCTCTGAGATTTGCTTTAGATCTGTCTTTTTAAATTCTCTTAAGTCCGATGGAAAATTAATTTTATCTAAAAGTTCATAATCCATAATTTATTTTACTATTTTTGCCTAGATTTGATATTTTTATATCTGGAAAAAAACAACAGTTTGTGGAAAGATTTTACAGATAAATTTTAAAGTTAAAATCTCTAGACTTTTTAGAATTTAAAAACTAATTATAATATTAATGTTTTACGATGTAGATACAAAAAATATTGATAAACTTGCTCACCTATCTATTAAAAGAGGAGTTGCTCTTCAAAAAGGTCAAAACCTTCTAATAACAGCACCGTTAGAATCTTTACCTTTAGTTAGAAAAATAGTTGAATATGCTTACAAAGAAGGAGCTGGAATTGTGACACCACTTTTTAATGATTCTGATATTACATTATCTCGATTTAAGTATGGAAATAATGAATCTTTCAATGTTGCAGCAAATTGGCTTTATAATGGGATGGGCGAAGCTTTTGATAACAATACAGCTAGAATGGCAATTGCTGGTGATGATCCCATGCTACTATCTGAAATTGATCCTGATAAAGTTTCGCGTGCAAATAAAGCTAATGCTGTCGCATATAAACCAGCCAGAGAAAGAATTACGGAATTTAAAATTAATTGGAATATAATTTCGTGGCCAGGAAAAGCATGGGCAAAAAGAGTCTTCCCAGATCTTGATGATGGTGAAGCTATTAAAAAATTAGGAGATGCAATATTTCATGCATCAAGAGTTAGTAATGATGATCCTGTAAGTGAATGGGATAAACATAATAAAAATTTAAGAGATAAAACAGATTGGTTAAATACTAAAAATTTTCATTCTTTAAAATATTCAGGCCCTGGAACATCCTTAACTGTAGGTCTTGCTGATGATCATGAGTGGATGGGTGGCGCATCAGAGGCACAGAATGGTATTATTTGTAATCCAAATATCCCATCTGAAGAAGTATTCACAACTCCTCATGCTAGTCGTGTAAGTGGCGAAGTTTGTTCAACCAAACCTCTATCTTATCAAGGAACACTAATTGAAGATATTAATGTTCGCTTTGAGGAAGGTAAAATTGTTGATGCAAAATCTTCTAAAGGACAAGACGTTTTATTAAAAGTTCTCGATTCAGATGAGGGCTCAAGAAGACTTGGTGAAGTAGCTCTAGTTCCAAACAGTTCGCCTATTTCGCAATTAGGAATAACTTTTTATAACACTCTATTTGATGAAAATGCTGCTTCTCATATTGCTTTAGGACAGTGTTACTCCAAATGTTTCAAATCCAAAAAAGACTTATCGAAAGAAGAGATTTCTCAAAGAGGTGGTAATTCAAGTATGATACATATTGATTGGATGATTGGCTCAGGTAAAATTGATGTCGAGGGTGTTGATAAGGATGGCTCTGTTACGCCAATATTTAAACAAGGAGAATGGTGTAACTAGTTTTTCTATTTTTTTAAATAAGGTCCAAAGCTAAGATCTAAACCTACACCAACTCTAGCCAATGAATAAATAATAACTAAGAAAAAAATTACTATAATTAAGTTTCGTATAATCTTTTTTTCATCCATAAAATTACGCTGTTTGTATATTTGTATTAGATAATGGTTTTTCTCTAATTGGTAAATGGATTATTGCAGAAAAGGCACCAACCCCTATACCAACCCACCATACAATATCATAACTTCCATAGATATCATAAAATAGACCACCTAACCAAACACCTACAAAAGATCCTAGCTGATGAGAAAAAAATACAATGCCATATAATGTACCCATAAATTTTAATCCATAAATATGACCTATAATTCCTGAAGTTAAAGGAACTGTTGCTAACCATAAAGCACCCATAACTATTGAAAATATTGCAATAGATATTGGTGTAATAGGGAGTAAGATAAATAAAATTGCCGCAATAGTCCTTCCGGTATAAATTAAAGATAAAAGATATTTCTTATAATATCCCTTTCCTAAGGCTCCAGCAATCAAACAACCAATTATATTAAACAATCCTATAAGAGCCATAGATAAGGCACCTAAACCTTCTACAGAACTACAAACCAAACTTATTAAACTTCCTTCTATAATTGGACTACTAGACTCAACAATAAATGCTGGAAAATGTGCAGTAATAAATGCTAACTGAAAGCCGCAAGAAAAAAAACCAAAGAACAACATTGAGAATGTTGGATCTTTTAATGCAACAAATATAGCGTCAGTAATTTTTTCATTTTCATTATTAATATTTGTATTTGATAATTCTGTTTTTAAAATTGGAACAAGGATAAGTGTTATTAATAATATAATTGAAAAGATTTCAAACACTGAAGACCATGGCAAAAATGATAATAGAATAGAAGCAAGCGGTGGACCAACCACTTGTCCAGCTGATCCTGCAGCAGTTGTAATACCTAGTGCTAAAGATCTTTTTTCTGGAGATGTGCCTCTTCCAACTACTGCTAAAATTGGACCAAAACCACTACCAGCTATACCAAAACCAATTAATAGGTTTAAAGTTTGATGCGCTTCTGGAGTTGTAGCAGTACTACTTATGAAAATTCCAATTGCATAAAGAATTAAGCCTATAGCTATTGCTTTTCTATCACCATATTTTTCGGCAAAAGCACTAAAAAGTGGAGTGCCTACACCCCAAGCTAAATTTTGAATAGCAATGGCAAGAGAAAATTCTGAACGGTTCCATAAAAAATCAGATGCAATAGGAATTTGAAATAGGCCAAATGTTGAACGAATTGCAAAACTTATTAAAAGTATTAAACTTCCTCCAATTAGAATAGGAGTAAATACAGAATTAATTCTCTCATCTTTCATATTTTAACAAATAACAGGAAGAATTTTTATTTCTAGAATTTTTATTATTATTAAATCGTATTATTTAATTCTGTCTTTTCGTTTTCTTCTTTTTCAGGAACAACATATGCAACAGCACAATGATCTAAACAATAAGGCTTATCTTCAAATCTATCCTTACCACAAAAACGAAAGTCAACTTCATCAGGATGACCTTCAGGCCATTCACAACCCCTCTTTGGAGCTGCAGTAAATATATTTTTAACCATTGGTTGGAAAACAGTAGGCTCTGTAGAGACAATCTCTGGATCTTTGGTGCTTTCAAAATTTAATTTAGGCATTACTGGAGACCTAGCTTTCTTTCGATCAGGTTTAACAGCTGTTCTTCTTATAGGTGATGGCCTTCTCTCGAGTCCAATTCTATGAGCTTTGCCAACCACAGCGTTTTTGGTGAAACCTAATAATTTTCCAATTTGAGCTGTTGGTAGACCTTGGTCCCATAAATCTTTAAGTTTTGCTACATTATTATCATCCCAAGGCATAATTAAACTCCATTACTACATTTAGTAGGTTAAAAAAGGTTTAATATACTAAATATATGTATTAAAAAAGACAAAACTGCAAGTTTTTAAAAAAAATCAATGATTTCCAGCATTTTTTTTATATACATGTGAATAGAAATGAAAGAACTAAGAGATCTAGACTGTAAAAATAAAAAAATAATTCTTCGAGTTGATTTAAACGTACCAGTTTTGGAAGGGACAATTACAGATCATTCAAGAATTCATGCTATTTTGCCAACACTAGAAAAACTAATTAAAAACAAAAATAAGGTTTTCTTAATTGCTCATTTTGGCCGACCTAAAGGTGAAGTAAATAAAAAATATTCTATTTATTTTTTATGTTCAGAATTAAAAAAATTTTTAAATCTAAACACAATTCATTTTTTAGCTAACTATGAGAAAAAAATAATTGAGACAAAAATTGCTGAAATGAACTTGGGGGAAATTTGTCTATTAGAAAATATTCGTTTTAATGCTGAAGAAGAAAAAAATGATCTTAATTTTTCAAAATTATTAGCTTCTAGTTTCGACTTATATATTAATGATGCCTTTTCTGCATCTCATCGTAATCATGCATCTATAACAGGTATTACCAAATACTTACCTTCATACGCAGGATTAAGCTTCTCAAAAGAAATTGAAAATTTAGATAAATTTTTAGAAAATTCTAACAAACCAAATCTAGCAATTATAGGTGGCTCAAAGGTTTCAACAAAAATAAAAGTTTTAGAAAATTTAGTTGAAATTTTTGATTCTCTAGTAATTGGAGGTGCAATGGCTAATACCTTTTTACTATCAAATAACTATAATGTTGGTTCTTCTCTAGTAGAAAATGATTTTATTGAACTATCAAAAAAGATACAAAAAAAAGCAGAATCAAAAAATTGCAAAATACTTTTACCAATTGATGCTGTTTGCTCAAAAAAAATAGAAGATAGACTAAATGTTGAGAATTATTCAATCAATAATATTCCAAATGACCAAATGATATTAGATGTTGGTGAACAAACTACAAAATTAATTTCAGATGAAATATTAAAATCTAAATCACTTTTGTGGAATGGGCCTTTAGGTGCATTCGAGTATAGTCCATTTGATAAAAGTACAATTTCAGTTGCAAATATTATACAAAATTATTCAAGTAAGTCTCAATTAGATGCTTTAGCAGGAGGAGGAGATACACTTGCAGCAATAAAAAAAGCTAAAGCCAATGATGCATTTAAATATTTATCTACAGCTGGGGGTGCATTTTTAGAGTGGCTTGAGGGAAATAAATCACCAGGATTTATAGCATTAAGAGAAAACAATTTTTAACTTAATCTTCGATTTGATATTTTTTAATTAAAGGAAATTGTGTCATCGTAAAAATAAACGTAATTGGCAAGATACCAAAAACTTTAAAATTTACCCAAACATCAGTACTTTGTGTTCTCCAAACAATTTCATTTAAAACAGCAAGTGCAACAAAAAAAGCAATCCACCTTTGAGTTAATATTCTCCATCCATCTTCTTCTAGTTTAAGTGCAGCACCTAAAAGATATTTTAAAAGAGGTTTTTTAACAATCACTCCTCCATATAAAATTAATGCGAAGACCATATTTATTATTGTTGGTTTCATTTTAATAAAAATTTCATTGTCAAAATAAATTGTTAAACCTCCGAATATTAATACAATCGAAGCCCCAAGAGTTGGCATAATTGGTATTTTTTTCTCAAGTATATATGAAATGATTACTGAAATTACAGTTGAAATCATAAGAGGAAGTATTGCTTCTTGAAGACCACTTCTTGTATAAAAAATAAAGAATACTGCAAGCGGTCCTATATCAATTAATAATTTATAAACTGACTTCATTTTTGTTCTTCTAGATTTAAAATAGACCTAGCAAAGTTTTGAGAATTAAAGGTTACAAGGTCCTCAATACTTTCTCCAAGACCAACATAACTTATAGGGATTTCAAATTTATTTGCAATTGAAATTAATGCTCCGCCTTTTGCTGTTCCATCCAATTTAGTTATTATAAGACTTGACACATTAAGTTCATTTCCAAAGATTTCCACTTGCTTAATCATGTTCGAACCATTCGTTCCATCTAAAACTAACACAGTTTCAATATTAAAAGAGGAATTAACTTTTGAAATAACATTTTTCAATTTAATTAGCTGATTAATGAGGTTAGTATTATTTGATAATCTTCCAGCAGTATCTATAAGTAAAAAATCATAATTTTCTTTTCCAAATTCTTCAGTTGCCTGATACGCTACGCTTGCTGGATCTTGATTACTTTTTCCAGCGATAAAACCATTATTATTTTTTTTTGCCCAATTTTCCAACTGCTCAACAGCTGCTGCCCTAAATGTATCACAAGCCGCAATCAGAATTTTTTTATTTGATAAAATTTTATTTGCAATTTTACCAATAGTGGTTGTCTTTCCACTTCCGTTTACACCAACAAATATTAATATTTTTTTTTCATCATTTTTTTTATTTATCAGAACATGTTCTCTTGGAAGTAATATACTTTCTATATTTTTAGCTAAGATTTCTAATACATTTTTTATTCCATCATCATTTGAAATTTTTATTTTTTTAATAGAATCTATTAGATGATTTACAACATCCAAACTAATATCAGATGAAATAAGAACATTTTCTAATTCTTCTAAAGTTAAATCGTCTATTTTTTTGTTTTTTAAAATCTCTAAAATATTAAAAGAAAGTAAATTTGAAGTTTTACTTAACTTATCTTTAAATATTGAGAACAAACTCATGCTATTCTTGCTAATAACGTATCATTTTCTACGCCTGTGTATATACAGGAAATTATATTTCCCTCTTTAAACTCTTCTTCAAGTTTTACTTTTAAAAAATGCTGATCTTTTCCAAGTGAAAAATTTTCTTTTCTACTTTCAATTAAAATTTGTTCCTTCTTCCCAATATTTTTTTTTAAATGTTGTTTTAATTTTTCCATACCTCTTTCTCTAAGTCTTCTTGCTCTATCTTTGATAATATTTTTTTGAACTTGAGGCATTCTAGATGCAGGAGTGTTTTCTCTTGCTGAATATGGAAAAATATGAAGATGAGTTAAATTACACTCATCAACTAGCTTAATTGAATCTTGAAACATTGTTTCTGTCTCTGTTGGAAAACCGGCAATTATATCAGCACCAAATGTTGCATCTTTCCTAATAGATAAAACTTTCTTACAAAAATTAATTGCCATTTCCCTTGAATGTCTTCTTTTCATTCTTTTCAAAATTAAATTGTTTCCAGCCTGTAAACTTATATGAAAATGAGGCATCAATCTTTCTTCCTTTAAAACATCCCAAAAATCTTCGTCTATTTCAGCGCAGTCAATTGAAGACAAACGCAGCTGTTTTAATTCAGGTACTAATTTTAGAATTCTTTTAATTAAATTAGAAAAAGTAGGTTTTGCAGGAAGATCTTTTCCATAATCAGTTATATCTACTCCTGTTAAGACTACTTCATTATATCCATTGCTAACAATTTTTTTTATTTTATTTACTATTTCTCCAGCAGGTACACTTCTATTATTGCCTCTGCCAAATGGAATGATACAAAAAGTACAGCGATGGTTACATCCTTGTTGTATTTCAATATAAGCTCTTGATTTTCCTTCAAATTTTTCAATTGAATTAGGTACTGTTTTACTTTCTTCTAATATATTACCTACTTTAAGATTTTTAGATTGATCGATATTTTTCCATGTTAAAGTTTCTAATTTTTCTGTGTTCCCAATTACTGAGCCTACTTCTTTTAAATCTTTATATTTTAATGGATTGATTTGAGCCGCACATCCTGTAACTACAATTTTATTATTTGGAAAATTCTTTTTTGCCTTTCTAATTTCATAAGAAACTTTTTTCTCAGCTTCTTCAGTTACTGCGCATGAGTTTATGACTGTAACATTATTTAAATTATTTGTTTTAAGATGGTTTTTAATAATTTCACCTTCATAAATATTTAATCTACAACCTAGATTGACTACGTAGTTTTTATTCTTCATAAATTATATTTCTAAACTACCCCGATAACTTATTTCTGCAGGTCCTGTCATAATAGATTCATTATTAACTATATTTATGTGCAGTGAACCTTTTTCAAGTTTCACTTCAGCGTTATTTTCAATCAATCCTTTTTTCCACGCCGCATATACAGCCGCACAAGCACCACTGCCACAAGCTAACGTGATTCCAACTCCACGTTCCCAAACTCTCATTTCAATTAAATTTGAATTAATAACTTCAACTATTTCAACATTAGTTTTTTTTGGAAAGAGCTCATGATTTTCTATTCTAGGACCTATATTTTCAAGATCTGTATCTTCGATCGATTTTCCAAAAAAAACTACATGTGGATTACCTACATTAACAGCAACTCCATTACTATATCCATCAATTGAAATTGGTATGTTCATTGTATCGACTTTTTTACTTAAAGGAATTTTATCCCAAGTATTTTTTATTGAACCCATGTTGACACTTATATTGTTATCTATTTTTGTTGATTCTAGTATGCCTGCATCAGATTGAATTTTTAAAATTTCTTTATTTGAATCTTCATCAAATAGTATTTTTGCTACGCAGCGTGTTCCATTACCACAAGCCTCGGCTCTATCACCACCAGGATTAAAAATTTCAATTTCAGCATCAGCACTTTGATTACTTGTATTATTAATTGTGATTAATTGATCACACCCTGCCCCAGTTCTTCTGTCACTGAGTTTTTTAATTATATCTTCAGTAATTGCGATATTGTTAGACCTTTTATCTATGATAACAAAATCATTCCCAAGTCCATGCATCTTTATAAAGTCTACTTTTTGCATATTTGTTTTATAACCTAATTTATCGATAAATCTCAGTAAATATGGGAAATTTAAGAATACTTGACTTTCAATTATTCAGCTAATAGAGGGTCACCAATAAATCCTATATTTGTAAACGAATTGAGCTTGTTACAATTGTGATAGGTACTCTAGCCCACGAGTTTCGTGCCCTGGAGTTAAAAGGCTATTGGAGATTTATGTTTGATACACTGAACACAAAATTTGAAAAAATTGTTCAAAGTATTCGGGGTAAGGCTGTTATATCAGAAACAGATCTTGAAGTTACATTACGTGAAATTAGAATTGCTCTGTTAGAGGCAGATGTTTCCTTAGTTGTAGTAAAAGAATTTATAAATTCCATCAAGTCAAACATTTTAGGAAAAGAAATTCTCAAATCTGTTAAGCCAGATCAAATGATCATAAAGCTTGTGCAAGATGAGCTTGTAAAAATTCTTGGATCAGAAAATAAATCTCTAAATTTATCTTCTTCTCAATTAACTAAAATATTGTTTTGTGGATTACAGGGATCTGGGAAAACAACATCAATTGCCAAACTTTCCTATTTGTTAAAGAAATCTTCGAAGAAAAAAATTTTACTAGCATCAGCAGACATTTATCGACCAGCAGCGCAAGAGCAATTAAAAGTATTAGCTGAAGAAACTGGCTCAGATTTCTTTAATCACAATCTATCATCAGCCAGTAAGATTGTTGATGACTCCATAGACTATGCTCAAAAAAATTTATTTGATATTCTTATTTTAGATACTGCTGGACGACAAGTTGTAGATAAAAAGTTAATGAGTGAATTAATAGAAATTGAAAATAAGTTTAAACCTGACGAAACATTATTAGTAGCAGATGCTCTAACAGGACAAGATGCTGCAAATGTAGCTAAAAGTTTTAGTGATGCAATAAATATTACTGGATCAATTTTAACTCGAATAGATGGTGATAGCAGAGGTGGTGCAGCACTATCAATTAAATCGATAACAAACTCTCCTATAAAATTTATAGGACTAGGTGAAAAAGTAGACAAATTTGAACCTTTTCATCCTGAAAGAATTGCACAAAGAATTTTAGGTATGGGAGATATTGTATCTCTTGTCGAAAAGGCTGCTGAAAATATTGATAAAGAAGAAATGGAAGATATGGCAAAAAAGATTGCTAAAGGAAAATTTGATCTTGAAGATTTTGCCAATCAATTAAAGCAAATGGGTAAAATGGGTGGAGTCTCCGGTTTACTTTCTATGATGCCAGGTGTTTCAAAGGCACAGAAGTTAATGGCAGAAAATAAAATTTCTAATTCAATGATTGATAAACAAATAGCCATAATCAGTTCAATGACAAAAAAAGAAAGGGCTGATCCAGATATTATAAAGGCTTCACGTAAAATTAGAATTTCAAAAGGATCTGGAACAAAAGTTCAAGACGTTAACAGGTTATTAAAACAGTTTCTCCAATCACAAAAAATGATGAAGAGAATGAAATCAATGGGCAAAGGAGGAATTCCCAGTGATTTAATGCAAAAATTACAAGGAAACCTTCCTCCAAACATAAATTAGAAAGGAAATAAAATGCCAGTAAGAATAAGATTATCAAGAGGTGGTGCAAAGAAAAGACCATTTTATAGAATAGTAGTTGCAGATTCTAGAAGAGCTAGAGATGGAAAATTTATAGATCAAATCGGAACTTATAACCCAATGCTTCCAAAGGATAGCGCTGATAGAGTTAAAATGGATTTAGACAAAGCTAAGGAATGGATTGCAAAAGGAGCAAAACCATCAGATAGAATTTCTATTTTTCTTAGCAATCTTGGTGTGATGGAAAAACCAGTTATTACTGAAAAAACAAAAAAACATCTACCTAAGAAAAAAGCACAGGAACGTTTGGCTGCTGCTAAAGAAAAAGAAGAAGCAGCGAAAGCTGCAGCAGAAGAACCAAAAGCAGAAGAAGCAGAAGCTAAGCCAGCTGAA
>CACBMH010000006.1 GCA_902539825.1 uncultured Alphaproteobacteria bacterium | reverse complement strand
CAAGTGGGCGAAATTGGAGATGTTGTTCAAACAATTGGAATGGGACCTCACCGATTGAATATTCAAACTAGACCTGATTGGTTTTTTGATTACGATCAATATGGTGGTATTTTATGTGATATTGCTTCACATCAAATAGATCAGTTTTTATTTTTTACTGGATCTAAAAATGTAGAAATTATAAATTCTTCAACAGGTAATTTTTCAAATCCTGAACATAATAAGTTTGAAGATTTTGGTGAAATTTTAATTCATGGAGATAAAGGTAGGGGTTACATTAGGGTAGACTGGTACACTCCTGATGCTTTACCTAATTGGGGTGATGGCAGATTGACCATTTTAGGTACAAAAGGATACATTGAATTAAGAAAGTATGTCGATCTTGTTGGTAGAGAGGGTACTGATCACCTTTTTTTAGTTAATAATAAAAAATATGAATATAAAAATGCTTCTAAAGAACCTCTAACATATTTTGAGAGATTAATGGGTGATGTTATAAACAGAACTAGTACTGCAATGGATCAATCACATTGTTTAAAAGTTATGGAATTGGCAATCAAAGCTCAAAAAAATGCGATTAGGCTTGGTAATATTAAGTGATGAATATGTCTAATCAGGAATTATCTGATACTTTAGAAGACGTTATTAATAATACAAAAATTTTTGATATTCATACGCATTTATTTCCATCTGCCTTTAAAAGTCATTCTCTTTCTGGTTTTATTAATTTATTAAACTATCATTATTTAATTGCAGAATTATTAACCAATGCAAATATAAGTGTAGAAAAATTTTACTCTCTTGATGACGTAAATAAAGCAAAACTTATCTGGGAAGAATTATTTCAAAATAGAACACCAATTTCTGAAGCTTGTAAAGGCGTACTAACTGTACTTCAAAAATTAGATATTAATTATAATAATAAAACTTTTGAAGAATTAAAAAATGAATATGAAAATAAATCTCTTACAGATGAAAAAATTTTAAAATTATCAAACGTTTCTTCTTTAGTAATGACAAATAATCCATTTGATATTTATGAATGGAATTTATATAAAGATAATGATTGGGATAGAAATATATTTCAATCATCATTAAGATTGGATGATTTAATTATTAACAATTCCCAAGCAACTGAGGTTGCAAAAAATCAAACTAAGATAAATCAAAAAGCAGATGATATTGTAATAAATTATTTAGATAGTTGTTTTTTAGTATCAAATCCAGTGTATGCAGCTATTTCAGCAAATTCAGATAATTTTAAAGAAATCTTAAATGATCCTCTTTGGAAATTAATTTTATCATGGTTAAATAAAAAAAATATCCCATTGTCTTTAATGTTAGGTGTTAAACGAGCTGTAAATAGTAGTTTTGGTTTAGCTGGAGATGGGATTGGTGATATTAATCTCAAAGAACTAAGTAAATTATGTAATTCTTTTCAGGAAAACAAATTTCTTGTAACTTGTTTATCTTTAAATGATCAGCACGAATTAACTGTCTTAGCTCGTAAACATCCTAATTTAAAAATATTTGGTTTTTGGTGGTTTATGAACCAGCCAAGTATTATAAAAATTGTTCTAAAAATGAGGATTGATATGCTAGGTCTTTCATTTATACCTCAGCATTCCGATGCAAGAGTTACTGATCAACTTATATATAAATGGTCTCATTTCAAAAATATCTTACATGAAATTTTATGTGAATATTATGAAGATCTTTCTAAGAAAAATTACGAGTTATCAAAATTTATAATAGAAAGGGATATTAATAATTTATTAAATCAAAACGCAAAAAGTTTTTTTCTTAAGTAACTGCATATTTTACTAAATTATTATAGCTAATCCGAAGTGAATCAAAAGGATCACCATTACATTCATCTTGTTCAACAATAAACCACTTACAACCTGAATCTGTTGCTGTTTTAACAATATTTTTGATATCTAAATTACCTAAGCCAACCTCTGCAAAAAAACTTTCTTGATCATTTATCATTATAAAATCTTTTAAATGTAATAATGGCATTCGTTGATCTAATTTTTTACACCACATTAATGGATTTTGACCACCTTTTTGTATCCAATAAATATCTGGCTCTCCTTGTATGAATCTACTATCTGTATTTTTATAAATTCTTTCTAAAATAATTTCATTTTGAACTTTTTGGAATTCAAGTGCATGATTATGGTAGCATAGCACCTTTCCTTCTGCATGAAACTTGGAGCCAGCGATATTTATATCTTCTATGAATTTATCAATTACTTCTAAGTTTTTCATATCTACATTTAATGGATAAGGAAGAGCGGAATATTCGCAATTAAAAATATTTAGCTTATTAATAACTTCATCAGTATTATTTATAATTTGTTCATTTGCTTCATGTGTAGCGCATATAACTAAACTCAAATCTTCACACATGCTTTTTATTGTTTTAGGATTAATTAAACCAACACCACTGATTTGAATGCTACTATATCCAATATTTTTGATTTTTTTTAGACTTTCAAATAAATCTTTTTCATTTTGGCAAAAATCTCTAACGGTATAAAGAGTTACTGCAATTTGATTAATTTTCATCTTGATTTACTTATCATTTCTTCTAATTTTTGTTCATATTTGACTTCATCTAAAGGAAGCTCTATTTTTTTTTCCTCTAATCCCGATAGAACCATCGCATTAATTAACTCAACTGAATTTAAACCATCTTTTCCATTCACTAACAGTTTTTCTTTTCCTAGGAGGAAGTTTGTAAAGTTTTGAATAAGTCTTTGATGCTCAATATGTTGATCCAAATCAACCTTAAAATTAAAATTAATTTTTTCTTTTTTAGGCATTCCAAAAAGTGTTTTAGAGTTTTTAATATATTCAGTAGATGAATCTATTTTTTCCCATGTAACATTATTATCCTGAATTGTAATTAAACCCTTATCTGATGCAATTTCCAATCTGTTTACACCAGGAGCTTCACCTGTTGTTGTAATAAATACACCTTTTAATCCATTTTTATATTTAAAGATTGAAGTAACTTCATCTTCAACTTCTATCTCATGAAAGCGACCTAATCCCAAATCAGTATATACACTGTCAGGCATACCAAATAACCACTGACACAAATCAAGTTGGTGAATACTCTGATTTATTAAAACGCCCCCACCTTCACTTTCCCATTTAGCTCTCCAATTAGACGTCTGATAATAATAGTTTGTTCTAAACCAATTAGTTATTGTCCATTGAAAACGGTGAACTTTACCTAATTCATTTCCATTAATTAGTTCTTTTATCTTAACATAAACAGGATTAGTCCTTTGATTGAGCATAACAGTAAAAAATGCTTTAAAACTTTGTGAAATATTAATAAATTCTCGACACTTTTTACTAGTTATTGCTAAGGGTTTTTCAATTATAACATTAATATTATTTTCGAGAGCTTTTTTCGCTAGATCTATGTGCGATTTATGAGGTGTAGCAATGATTGCCGCATCTATAATTTTATTATCAAAAAAAATTATCAGTATTTTCAAAAAAAGGAATATTTTCATATTTATTTTTATATTCTACATTTGAATCAGCAACTGCGGCTAAGATGGCATTTTCTATTTTATTCTCTTGTAATTTTTTAGCATGATTTGCTCCCATACCTCCTATGCCAATAACACCATATCTGACAGGTTTTTCCATAATTAATTTTATTATATTAAAATAAAAAAAATTTAATTAATTTATGAAAGTATTGGATCTTTTACTGGAATAATCGGCACTCCACCTGGGGATTGTTCTGTGCCAGAAATTTCAATAGTGCTAATATTGCTTCGCCATCTAACACTTACTGCAAACATAATAGCATCAGCAATATCTCTTGGCTCGAGAAGAGTAAAACCAGACATAAATTTTTTAGCTTTATTTTTATCTGTAAATGCAGCTTTACCAAAATTTGTTTTAGTTCTTCCAGGACATATTTCAGAAACTTTAACTCTTGAACCGCTAAGTTCAATTCTTAAGCTTTGTGCGATTCTATGGATAGCACCTTTTTGACCGCCATAAACAGTACTCATTTGTGGGTATAGACCTGCAAGAGACCCCATTAAAACTACATGTCCTTTTCTTCTTTTTATCATTCCTGGAACAATAGCTTTTAAAGTATGAAGATAAGACTCGACATTTAATCTTGTAGATAATTCAATATCTTGCCTTGACGCTTTTAATATACCTTCAGCCCCTCTTCCAATGCCTGCATTACAAACTACAATATCAACTTTTACTTTAGAGAGTTTTTTATAAATTTGATCCGTGTCAAAGAGATCAATTTGAATGATTTCAAATTTATGTTTTTTTTTCAATTTCTCTAATATTGAGACGTCTTTATCAAGAGCATAAACTTTTACATTTTCTTTTAAAAATCTTTTAAGTGTTTCTAAGCCAATACCACTTGATGCACCAGTTATAAGCACACTTTTATATATTTTATTGATCATCTTCTGTTTAAGTATATTTTAATTATTAATATGCAATTAAATAAAAACATAAATAGAAATCTTTTAAAAGAACAATCATTTCCAAGTTATAATATTAATAATAATGAAGATTGCATACTTCATTTCGGTATTGGTAATTTTCATAGAGCTCACCAAGCACTATATATTCATGAAATATTAGAAAATAATAAAAACATTTCCATTATTGGGGTCAATTTAAGGTCTGAAGAAACATATAATAAAATGCAGTTACAAGACTACTTGTATTCTTTGGTAAGGATATCAAATAATTACAAAAAAGTTGATATTTTAAATCCAATTAAAAAAGTTTTATTTGGTTTAAAACACAAGAATGAAATAAGAAATTTAATTGTATCTGAAAAAATTAAATTAATTACAATTACCGTTACAGAAAAGGGATATCATTTTGATAAAAATAAAAAATTAAATTTTTCGAATCAAATTATTAATGATCTAGAGGATAAAGAGTTATCAACTTTGATCGGTCATCTAAGTTTTGGAATAATAGAAAGATATAAAAAAAACAAAAAAAAATTAATTGTTTTAAGTTGCGATAATTTGTCTGAAAATGGAACAATTTTAAAAAATTTAGTTAAACAATTTATAGAAAAAAAATATCCAAAATGTTTAGATTGGTTTGATAATAATATTGAGTTCCCATTATCTATGGTTGATGGAATTGTTCCAAATAATAATAAACAATCTGAATATTTTAACTTGCCATATAATGATAATACAATTGTGGTTACTGAACCTTATAGAGATTGGTATATTCAATCAAATAATGATGAGCTAAAAAAATATTTTATCAAATAATAAAATAAAATTTGTTGAAGATGTAAAATTTTATGAAAATAATAAACTTAAAATATTGAATGCTTCCCACTCAGCTTTAGCATACATTGGTCATTTGTGTGGGTATACATATGTTCATGAAGCAATAGAGGATAAAGATATTTACAATTTTATTTTAAATTTTTTAGACCAAGAAGTGTTACCCACTTTAGAAACTAAAGATGACTTTAATATTAATGAGTACAAAATGAAAATTTTAGAAAGATTTAAAAATACTTACATAGAGGATAAATTGTTAAGAATTGCTATGGATGGTTCTTTAAAAATACCTATAAGAATACTTGACACCTATAATAATAATAAAGGAGCAACTAAATATATTCAATTTATCATAGCCTCTTGGTTATTTTTCTTATTTCAAATTATTAAAGAAGATCAAAATAGACTGGATGATGGAAATAAAGAATACTTTTACAGTGTTTACAAAAATAATAAGGATAATTTTTTTGAAGAAATAATTAATAATAAAAATATTTTTAATCTTTCGGAAAGTAAAAAAGAAGAAATGTTAACAGCAGTCAAAAAAAATCTAAATTTAATGAAAGAAAATCCTTTAAAATCATTATTAAAAGAAATAATTTCATAAGATGAAAATTTTACCCAACAAAATAAATAAATTTTTTGATAGCATTTTGTCAAAACTATCTGTTCCAAAAAAAGATAGAAATTTACTTATTAAATCACTTTTAGATTCTTCTATTAGAGGCGTGGACAGTCATGGTATTAGATTATTTTCTCATTATGTAAAATGTATTGAAAACGGAAGAATAAAAGCAAAACCTAAAATGAAGCTTATAAAAAAAAATAGAGGTGTAGCTGTCTATAATGCTGATGATGGCTTAGGGCATGTAGCAGCTTTAAAGGCATCAGCAATAGTATCATCTATGGCAAAGAAGAATGGCATTGCTTCAATTGGCATAATAAACTCCTCACACTATGGTGCTGCAGGTGTATATTCTATGGATATTGCACAAAACGACTGTGTTGGTTTTTCATTTACACACTCAGATGCTTTTGCAATACCGTATAATGGTAAGAAACCTTTTCACGGGACTAATCCTTATTCTTTTACAGCACCAATAGGTAATAAAGACTTTTTACATGCAGATTTTTCTTCAACTTCGATAGCATGGAATAAAGTTATGAGAGCCAGAGCAAATTCTACTAAATTAAACTCTGAGATTGCACTTGATAAATCCGGAAACTACACGGCTAACCCTTATAACGCTGTTTCTTTGGCTCCACTTGGAGGTAAAGAATATGGGTATAAAGGTTTTGGATTATCTTCTTCTGTAGAAATAATGTGTGGACCTCTTATTGGTATGGCTCATGGATACCGTTTATTATCAATGATTGGACCAGATTTTAGTACACCAAGAAAGTTAGGACATTTCTTAATCGCCATTTCATTAAATGCTTTCACTACAAAAAAACAATATTTTAAAGGTATGAAAAACTATATGAATGATCTAAAAAAACAAAAATCAAAAAAAAATAATAATCCAATTTTATATCCAGGCGAAAAAGAAAAAATTACTTCTAAAAAAAGATTAAAAACAGGTATTCCAATAGATAAGGAATTAAAAACTGATTTTTTGTTTTTAGCAAATAAATATAAGGTAAAAATTAATTTATAGCTTTTATAACACCTTTAAGCTGATCTAGCCCTTTCATTCTGCCTAATAATGAATATCCAGGTATTACTGAATTAAATTGGTCATGAAGTATTGTATGCCCATGATCAGGCCTCATAGGAATTTGTTTAATAGGATGATTACTTTTTTTCCTTTTATTTTCTTCTTTTAATATTGCTTTGACAATAGACACCATGTCCAGGCTTCCATTAAGGTGGTCATCTTCATAAAAATCGAGAGATTTTGGAATGTGTCTTATATTTCTTAAATGAATAAAATTTATATAAGAACCATATTTTTTAATTATATTGACTAAGTTATTTTTTTTATTAACACCAAGGGATCCTGTACAAAAAGTTAAACCTACATTTGTATCTTTTTTTATATTCACAATAAAATTAATATCTTTCTCATTAGAAACAATTCTTGGTAATCCATAAACATTATATGGAGGATCATCTGGATGAATATTGTAATGAATATTATATTTTTTTATGATTGGATAAATTTCTTCTATAAAATCATTTAAATTATTTTGTAAATCAGTATGATTTAATTCTGCAAATTGATCAATCTCATAATTTAAATCTTTAATTGTATACTTTCTATCGTTTGCAGCTAACCCTCCAAGTAAAGACATCTTAAGTTTTTTTAAATCACTAGAATTCATTTTTTGTAATATTTTTTTTGAAGTATGAATTTCTTTGGATGAATACCTTTTTTTTGCTGTTTTAGATTTCAAAATAAAATTTTCAAATGCACATACATGAAGATGATTATATTTTAGAGCAAATGCTCCATTTGGTAGTTGATGATTTAAATCTGTTCTCACCCAATCAATCAATGGCATAAAATTGTAACAAATATTTTTAATCTTATTCTTTCCTAAATTTATCAATGACTCTTTGTATTGATCAATGTAATATTTATATCTCCCTGACCTCTTTTTTATATCATTATGAACAGGAAGACTTTCAACAACACTCCAAGTTAAATTTTTATTGTTATTAATTTTAAAACTTTCAATAAATTTCTTTCTTTTCTTGATTTCGAATGCAGACCATTTTTCACCATATTTTACTTGTGCTAGTGATGATACGATTCCTTCAACGCCTATCTGTCGAATTTGATCTAATTTTGAAGGATCATTATGACCAAACCATCTAAATGAGTACAGCATTTGACAATAGTATAATCAATATAATTATAAATAAATACTTTATTTTATTTTTGTTGATTTAAGTTCTAAATCTGAATACATTAAAAAAAATTTAAGGAGGAATAATGAAAAAATTTATAATATTTTTAACTTCTTTTTTTGCTTTACTAGTATCACCTGTTTTTGCAGGTGGTCATGGTGTTACTAAAGTAGCTCTAGTCCCTGGTGGCCCACACCCTTATTTTGCTGCGTGGGAACAAGCAGGTTTAGATGCTGTAGAAGACTTTGGTTTAGGAAAAGCAGATTACAGAGTCCCTGCAGAGTGGGATCTAAGTCAACAAAACGAGTTAATTGAAAGTTTAGTTGGTCAAGGTTACAATGCAGTACTTGTATTTCCTGGTGATGCAGTTGGTACAAATAAAATTTTAGGTGAACTAGATGACGCTGGTATACCAACAGCTGCTTTAGCAGGATGTGTTGAACAACCAACTCAAGCGAAATTTTGTTTTGGAACTGACACTGGTCACTCAGCTTATCTTGGTACAAAAGAATTAATTAAAGCTTTAGGTGGCAAAGGAAAAATTGCTCACTTTACTGGTTTCTTAGTTGATCCAAATACAACTCTAAGAATCAATGCTGTTGAACAAGCTGTTTCAGAAGCAGGTGGTGGAGTAGAAATTATTCAAGTTATTGCTGACATTGATGCTTATGAACCAGCTGATGAAAAAATTAATGCTTTCATGGCGGCTCAAGGAAGTGAAGTAGATGGTATTGTTACTACTGCTTGGGTTCCTGCTGTTGTAGCAGCACAAGCTTTAACTAATATGGGTGATAAAAGAATTAAAATGGTTGGTATTGATCATGACGAAGTAGTTTTAAAAGCTATTAAAGATGGTTATGTTCATGGAACTATGCTTCAAAACCCATATGGACAAGGTTACATTGGTTCATATGTAATGGACAAAGTTAGACAAGGTTGTGAGTTCAAAGCTGATGCACCTTGGAAATCAACTGCACAAACTGATCAATTTATTGATTCAGGTACTGTATTTGTTGATATTAGCGATGTTGATACATACGTTATGGCTATGAGAGGAATTTCTCTAGAAATTTTAGAAACTTTTGATAGCACATATCTAAACTGTCCAAGTTAAAATAATATGGGGGCATTAAGCCCCCTTTTTTTATGAATAATAAAATTCCTAATTTTGTAAAAACTAATCAGTTTGGTTTACTTATATTGGTAATTGTATTTATTTGTATTTTTTCCTTTTCAACTGATGGATTTACTTCAAGATTCAATATTTATGCTCTCTCAAGAGTAGTTGCTCTAGATATAATGATTGGTTTAGCAATGATGGTAGTTATACTTACTGGAGGTTTAAATCTATCTCTAGGTGCTTTAGGTGTTTCTGCAGCAATGTTTGGTGGTTGGTGTATGGAAACTATGGGAATTCCTATTTCTATTACAATTATTTTAGTTTTAGCTTTTGGTTCATTTCTAGGTTGGATTAATGGATTTGTAACTGTTAGAACTGGTGTTCATAGTTTCATTGTTACACTGGCAACGATGAGTATTTATTTTGGCTTCATGACCCTGCTTACTGAAGCAGAAGCTTTTAGAAAATTACCAGAGGCTTTTACTGATTTTGGAAGTTTAAAACTTTTCAATAAATATGTTTCACCATTACTAATTATTAGTGTGCTAACTTGTTTTGTACTTTACTACATTTTTAAATACACTGATATTGGACGAAAGCTTATTGCAGCTGGAGCTAATCCTGATGCTGCAGAATTATCAGGTATTTCTGTAGATAGAATGTTTATTTATTGTCATATGCTGTCAGGCTTCTTAGCAGCACTAGCTGGCATAATGTTAACAGCAAGAATTGGTGCTGCAATTCCGTCTATGGCTGGTCATCTTGGATTTGATTGGTTATTACCTGCTTTTTTAGCTCCAGTATTGGGTGGAACACTTCTTTCTGGAGGTAAGGTTACAGTTTTTGGAACAATGCTAGGAGCAATTCTTGTTACATTAATAAATAATGGATTATACTTAATCGATGTAGGTGAATTCTGGGTAAGATTTTTTCTTGGTATCATATTATTAGGAGCTGTTCTTCTAGATAGAGCCAGGGAATATTTTACTGTTAAAAATTCAATTGTTTCATGAGCGCGCTTTTAAAAAAAGATTGGTTTGGACTGGGCTTAGTTTTAATTTTTGGTTCAATCTTAATTTCATTGTTTAAGCCTGCATTTATTTCCCCATTCAATTTATATGTTTTAATGCTGAGTGTTAGTTTGATGCTCGTTGTAGCAATGTCACAAATGATTATCATTGCAATTGGTCAAATGAACTTATCTGTCGGAGCAATTGGTGGCTTAGTTGCGATTTCATTTACTGGCTTAATGGAAGTTTATAGCATGTCTATTTTACCTGCTGTTCTCATTGGATTATTAATTGGTCTTGCTTGTGGTTTTATAAATGGATACATCACTGTTAAAACTGGCATATCAGCTTTTATTATTACCCTTGCTACGCTTTACATTTTTAAAGGAATGAATTTAGGCATAACAGAGGCTCAACCTTTTTATGAAATTCCTGAGGCTGTAAAATTTTTTGGAAATGCAAAAATCTTTGGCCCTATACCTTACTTAGTTATTATACCAATTATTATAACTGTGCTGATGTGGATTTTAATGAATAGAACATCACTTGGAAGGTATATGCTGGCATACGGGAATAATGTACAATCATCAGAACTAATAGGAATATCTTCAACAAAAATAGTTATTTATGCTCATGTTATATCAGGCCTTTTAGCTGCTATCGGTGGAATGTTAGTGGTTTGTAGATTACAACTTGGGACACCCAATATAGGTGATTCTTGGTTATTACCTTCATTTGCTGCTCCTGTAATTGGAGGCGCTATACTTGCTGGTGGAAAAGTAGATGTTATTGCTACTGCTTTTGGTGTGATATTAGTTTCTATAATTTCTCAAGCTTTAGTAATTTTTAAAATTGATCCTTTTTTTGTTCAAATATTTTTAGGATTTATGATTTTATTAGCAGTATTTATAAATAGATACAGAGAATATAGAGAAGAGAGAAGAACAAAGGTTTTTTCAGATGAGTGATTATATTTTAGAACTCAATAACATTACAAAAAATTTTCCTGGTGTTAAAGCTCTTGATAATGCAAACTTTAGACTCAAAAAAAAATCAATCCATGCACTTCTTGGTGAAAATGGAGCTGGAAAATCTACATTAATTAAAATTATTACAGGAGTATATAATCAAAATGAAGGAAAGCTATTTTTAAATAATCAAGAGAAGTCTTTTTCTTCACCTAATGAAGCAATGAATGCTGGAATTTCAGTTGTCCACCAAGAAAGAAATTTAATTAGAAGGTTTTCAGTTGGTGAAAATTTAATGTTAACCAACCTTCCTAAAAATAATATAGGATTAATTGATTATAATACTGTTGCCAAAGAATCAAAAAAATGGCTCGATATTATGGAGTTGGATATAGATCCAAATACGATAGTATCAGATTTAACAGTTGCAAAAATGCAACTTTGTGAAATCGCTAAAGCCTTATCCTTAGAATCAAAAATACTATTATTAGATGAGCCAACTTCATCATTATCCCCACAAGATACAAAAAATTTATTTGTTTTACTTAAACGATTAGTTGCTGAACAAGATGTAAGTATAGTTTTTGTTAGTCACAAATTAGAGGAAGTATTTGAAATTTGTGATGAAGTTACTGTTTTGAGAGATGGTAAAAATGCTTGTGAGTCCGAACAAATCACTAATCTTAATAGACAGAAACTTGTTAAATTAATGATTGGCAGAGATGAACAAATAATTAAATCTAAGAAAAATATTGATTTTACAGATGAAAGTTTACTAGATCTACAATCAATAAACACTGACCTTGGTCATAAAAATATTAATTTAAATTTAAAAAAAGGTGAAATACTTGGATTATACGGTTTAGTTGGTGCAGGAAGAACAGAATTAATAAAATGTGTACTTGGGCTTGATAAAATTAATTCTGGACAGATTTTACTCAACAATAAAGAAATTAAAATTAAGTCTCCAAAAGATGCACTAGAAAAATATAAAATTGGATACATAAGTGAAGACAGAAAAAAAGAAGGACTAATTCTAATGCATGATGTTTTATCCAATGCTGGAATAACAGTCTGGTCAAATTTGAAAAAAATATTATCCTTTTTAAATGACAGTATTGTTTACAATAAAGTAGATCCTTACGTGAAACAACTTGAAGTAAAAACACCTTCATACCAACAAATCGTTTCTAACTTATCCGGAGGTAATCAGCAAAAAATTAGTGTAGCTAAATGGCTAGCTTCTGGAACTGATATATTATTTATTGATGAACCCACAGTTGGTATAGATATAAAAACAAAATCTTACCTCCATGAATTAATTATTGAACTATCTTTAAAAGGCACATCAATAATTTTAATTACCAGTGATATGCCTGAAATGATTAGCTTAGCAGATAGAATTATAACAATGAAAGATTTTAAGGTAGTTGGTGAAACTATCAATAATCATAACTATGAAGAAATGAGTTCATCAATTATGGGAAATATTCATGAATAAAAGACAGCTTGGAAAAACTGATATAAACTTAACAGCTATTGGTTTTGGTGGAGCGCCCTTAGGCAATTTATTTGAAAATCTTGATGAACGAAATTGCTATGACATACTTGAAAAAAGCTATCAAAAAGGAATCAATATTTATGATACATCACCTTTATATGGTTATGGATTAAGTGAACATAGATTAGGAAATTTTTTAAAAACTGTAGATGAGGATAGTTATTTTTTATCAACCAAAGTTGGAAGATATCTTACACCAGCAAATAAAGATAATATTGATAGAGGGAGATTTGCAGGAAGTTTAAATTTTTCTCCTAATCTCGATTACTCTTATGACGGTGTGATGAGAGCATTTGAGCAATCATTACTAAGATTAGCTGTTTCAAAAGTAGATATTTGTTTAATTCATGATGTAGATCGATTTAATTTTGGTGACGAGGTTGATCATTATTTTAAATTAGCAATGGATGGCGCGTATAAAGCCGTTCAAAAACTAAAAGAAGAAAAAGTTATCAAGGCTATTGGAGTTGGAGTAAATGACTCTGATATATGTGCAAGATTTGCAAATGCAGGTGATTTTGATTGTATGGTTCTTGCAGGCAGATATTCATTATTGGATCAAAACGCTCTTAATGATTTTTTCCCTATTGCTGAAAAAAATAATATAGGGATTATTCTTGCAGGAATTTTTAATTCAGGAATTTTAGCTAAAGGTGTAGGTGAAAATATTACTTATTTTTATGATAAAATTCCAGAAGAAGTTAAAAAACGATACTTAAAAATTGCAAATATTTGTAAAAAATATGATGTGCCTGTTCCGGCAGCAGCAATACAATTTTGCTATACTAATAAACTTGTCACCTCCATGATTTTAGGCATGGATAGGCTTGATCAAGTGGAGCAAAACTTAGATTTTTTAAATTTTCCTATCCCTGAAGATTTGTGGAAAGATTTACTTAATGAAAAACTAATTGATGAAAGATGTCCAATATGAAAATAATTGATATTAAAACTCAGGATATTCGTTTTCCAACATCAAAAGATAATTTGGGAACTGATGCTGTTCATGTTGATTGTGACTACTCTGCAACTTATGTTACAATATTTACTGATCAAAAAGATTTAACTGGTATTGGATTAACCTTTACTATTGGAAAAGGTAATGATCTTTGTTGTACCGTCATAGAATATTTTAAAGAATTTATAATTGGAAAAAATGTTGAAGAAATAGAAAAGGATATTGCATCCATATGGGAAAAAGTTACAAACCACAGTCAATTAAGATGGGTAGGACCACAAAAAGGTGTAACACATCTTGCAGCTGCAGCTTTTTTTAATGCAATATGGGATTTAATTTCTAAATTGCATAAAAAACCTCTTTGGAGATACATAATAGAATTAGAAACAAGAGATTTATTAGATAAACTCTCTTTTTCTTATATTGACGATGTAATTACTAAAGATGAAGCAGCTAAAATAATCGATCAGAAAAAAACAAATTTACCTTCAAATTTAGACGATTTAAATTCTACTATTTTTCCAGCATATACAACAGCAGCTGGTTGGTTAGGATATTCAGATGAAAAAATGAAAAGACTAGTTGAAGAAAATTTAAGTAAGGGCTGGACTCATTTTAAAATGAAAGTTGGTCAAGATATAGAAAGGGATATCCATCGCTGTAAGTTAGTAAGAGAATTAATAGGTAATAAAAATAAATTAATGGTAGATTCCAATCAAATCTGGAGTGTAAATGAGACTATAGAAAATATTGGAAAACTAAAACAGTTCGATATTTTATTCTATGAAGAACCAACCAACCCTGATGATGTATTAGGTTTTAAAAAAATTAAAGATGCACATCCTGACGTTAATCTTGCAACTGGAGAAATGATACAAAATAAAGTTATGTTTAAACAATTTATAGAACACAAATCTTTAGATTACTGCCAAATTGATAGTTGTAGAATAGCAAGTATAAATGAAATTTTACCAGTTCTTTTAATAGCTAGTAAGTTTAATACTCCCGTTATTCCTCATGCAGGTGGTGTTGGTTTATGTGAATATGTTCAGCATTTAAATCTAATCAACAAGTTTATAATTTCAAATCATGATTTATTATTAAGTGAATATGCAGAAAGCTGTTCTGAACATTTTGAAAATCCAGCAATAATTAAAGATGGTGGATATGTTACGCCTACAAATCCAGGATATTCTGTAAAAATTAAAGATAGTTCTCTTAATGAATTTGATTATAATAATGGTACTTATTGGAAATAAATGTACGTAGATAGTCATCAACATTTTTGGAAACTTTCAAGAGGAGATTACTCATGGATGACTCCAGATATGAAAGTCTTATATAAAGATTTTTTTCCAGAAGATCTTGAGCCACTTATAAAACAAAAAAATATTACTAAAACAGTAATTGTCCAAGCTGCTGACACTGTTGCTGAAACAGAATTTACATTAAGTTTAGCATCTAAATATGAATTTATTGCAGGTGTGGTGGGTTGGGTTGATTTAGATAGTAACAATGCTAAAGATGACATTGATAAACTGTGTGAGAATAAATTTTTAAAAGGTTTTAGACCTATGATACATGATATTCAAGATGATGCTTGGATGTTAAATGATCACCTAAAAGAAAATATAAATTATTTAAATACAAAAAATTTAACTTTTGATGCTTTAGTTCGACCAAATCATCTTCAACATCTTATACAATTTGTTAAAAAATATGATTTCCTTCCTATAGTAATTGATCATATTGCTAAGCCCGTGATTACTAAGTCTGAAATTGACCTATGGAAAAAAGATATGACTGAACTATCAAATGCAAGTAATGTTTATTGTAAATTCTCTGGAATTCTTACTGAAGTTGGTCCAGATTATACAAAAGAACAACTTGATCCTTATATTGATTTTATTCTTAATACTTTTGGATCTGATAAATTAATGTGGGGAAGTGATTGGCCTGTTTTAACAATGGCAGATAACTATTCAAATTGGTTTGATTTAGCAATGAATTATTGCAATTCTTTTTCTGAAGACGAAAAAAATAAAATATTTTCTCGAAATGCAACTCAATTTTATAGTCTTTAAAAGATTATATAAATTTAAATTTAATTAAGTGATGAAACAAAACTATTTTGAGTCAACTTGGTCATCAATAAAACAACATCAAACACCAAATTGGTTTAAAAAAGCAAAGTTTGGTATTTATGCTCATTGGGGAATCTATTCCGTTCCAGCTGCTGGACCCAATGTAACGTGGTATCCTTATTGGATGTATAGACCACCTAGTCCTCAGTTTGATTATCATTGTAAACATTATGGTCATCCATCTAAATTTGGATATAAAGATTTTATACCAATGTTTACTGCTGAAAAATTTAATGCAGAAGAGTGGGCAGATTTGTATTATCGATCTGGAGCAAAATTTGCTGGACCAGTAGCAGAGCATCATGATGGTTTTCCAATGTGGAATTGTTCTGATACCGAATGGTGTGCATCCAAGATGGGGCCAAAAAGAGATATTGTTGGAGAACTTGCAAAAGCAATTAGAAATAAAGGGATGAAATATATGGTAGCAATGCATCATGCTGAAAACTGGTTTTTTTTCCCACACTGGAATAATGATTTTGATACATCAAAAAAGGAATATGAAAGTTTATATGGTGAACTTCACAATTTAGATTTAATAGGAAATCAGGCTGTATATCCGGATCATTGGGGTAGAAAAAATGAACATCAAGACAAGCCTAGTAAAGTTTTTCATGATAGATGGTTAAATAGATTAAAAGAAGTAGTAGATAATTATAAACCAGATTATATTTGGTTTGATTTTGGAATTAGATTTATTCATGAAAAGTATAAAAAAGATTTTCTTTCATATTATTATAACAAAGAAACTGAGTGGGGTAATGAAGTAGTTGTATCTTATAAATGGCATGATCTTCCCCCCGGTTCTGGATTATTAGATCTTGAACTAGGAAGAGAGTCAGAATTAACCCACTATGATTGGATTACTGATACCACAGTCCACGATGGAAGTGCTTGGGCTTATATGAAGAATTCAAAATATAAAACTACGACAGATTTAGTTCACTACTTAATAGATAATGTTAGTAAAAATGGATACATGCTCTTAAATATTGGGCCAAAACCTGATGGAACAATTCCAGAAGAAGATAAAAATCTTTTAGAAGGTATTGGAAATTGGCTTGATGTAAATGGAGAAGCAATATTTGAAACAGAAACATGGGATCAATATGGAGAAGGCCCAACTAAAATGAATGAAGCAGGACCTTTTTCAGACAATCGAGCAAAACTAATTTATACTGCTAAAGATTTTAGGTTCACTACAAAAGATAATTTTTTGTATGCAACTGCATTAGGATGGCCTAGCAAAGATTTCACGATAGAAAGTATATATAAACTTTTTGATAATGAAATTGAAAGGGTAGAATTAGTAGGAAGTACTGATAAAGTAGAATGGAAACATACCAGAGATGGACTCCATATAACAAGACCAGATAATAAACCATGCGAGCATGCATACAGTTTTAAAATAACAAGAAAGGAATATTTATAAATGATTAGATTAGGTATGACTCTTGGAATTAAAGAGGAAAAAATAGAAGAATATAAAAAACTTCATGCAAATGTTTGGCCTGAAGTCTTAGAAAATTTAACAGAACTTAATTTTAAGAATTATTCTATATATCTGCATAAAAATACTCTTTTTGGATATGTTGAATATCACGGAGACAATCTTGATAGAGATAACAAGCTAATGGCTTCAAACCCTAAAGTTCAAGAGTGGTGGAGTGTTTGTGGACCATGTCAAATTCCAGACCCAAATAGAAAAAAAGGAGAATGGTGGTCTAGTATGGAAGAAGTTTTTCATCACGACTAAAGTTAATTATGAAAACAAAAATTTGTTCAGTTGGTGAATGTATGATTGAAATTGCCAATACTAAGAATAATATTTTTCAACAATCATTTGCAGGTGATACGCTAAATTTTTGTAACTATATTGATAAAAAATATTTTGATGTTTCTTTTCTTACAGCCATTGGTAAAACTAGTGTAAACAGATCAGTTTTGGAATTCATAAATTCTAAAAAAATTTCAACAAAATTAATCAAGCAAGTTAATAGTCATGAAATTGGTTTATATTTAATTAAGAATAGAAATAACGGAGAAAAACAATTTTTTTATTGGAGAGATAATAGTGCAGCAAAAAATTACTTTAATAAGATAGATTTTGTTTCATTATTTAAAAATTTGAAGAATTTTGATTATATCTATTTTTCTGGAATTACACTTTCAATTATTGATCCATCTAAAATAAGTAATTTTGTTAATTTGTTAAAATTATTAAAAAATAAAAAAGTAAAAATTATCTTTGATTTTAATATTAGAATTAATCGATGGACTAAAAAAAATTTAAACAATTTTTTGCATTCTATTTTAAATTTCGTTGATATTTGTTTTGTGTCAGGTGAAGATCTAAAATTTTGGAAAAATGATAATAGTTTAAGTAATTTTGAAAAATTAATAAATAAATACAAAATAGATCATGGTATATTTAGAAAAAATGCTAAATTAACTTACTCAATTCAAAATAAAAAAAAATATACAATAAGAAATAAATTTATTAGAAAAGTAATTGATACTTCAGGAGCTGGAGATGGATTTAATGCTGCCTACGTATCAAATTTTATTATTCATAACGATCCAGCTTTGGCTCTAAAAGAAGCCAGTCTTCTGGGCTCGAAGATAATCATGCAAAAAGGAGCAATAGTTGATGTTAAATAGCGAATTACAGTTAAAACTAAAAGAACAAAAAATTTTACCAATTCTTAATACCACAAGTTTAAGCAATGATATTGATCGCTTAAGCAAATATTTAGAGAAAAATAGATCTATTCGATATATTGAAGTAACACTGAGAGATAATCAATCTTTTGATATAGCATTAGAATTACAAAAACATTTTACTATACATAAATTTGGGTTGGGCTCAGTTTTAACAAAAGAAGATTTTATTAAAGGTCAAGACCATAATTTTAACTTTTTTATTTCTCCTGGAATTGTTGATGAGATTTTAGAAATTAATAATTTACCATACATTCCTGGAGCTGAAACAGTTAGTGAGTTTATATATCTTAATAAAAAAGGTTATAAAATAATTAAATTTTTTCCAGCAAATTTAAATGGAGAGCAAAAAAAATTAAAATCAATTGAAAACATTCTAAAGGATATAAAATTTATTCCAACAGGTGGAGTCAATAAAGATAATATTAATAAATATCTAGATTTAAAAAATGTTTTATGTGTTGGAACTTCAAACTTTGAAGAGTTTTAATTTACTTTTGTCATAGTACAAAGCATTTCAAAGGCAATCGTTGCTCCTACTAATGAAGTCATATTATTTACATCAAATGGTGGTGATACCTCTACAACATCACCTCCTACAAAATTGATTTTGTTTAGTGCTCTTATAATAGTTTGTGCTTCTCTCACATTAAAGCCTCCAACTTCTGGAGTTCCAGTACCTGGTGCAAAAGTTGGGTCTATTCCATCAATATCAAATGTAAAATAAGTATCTGTATTAGCTAGAACTTCATAAATTTTTTCAATACATTTATTAAATCCCATTTCATAATAATCATCTATAGTAATAATAGTTACACCTTGTTCTCTAGCCCAACTCAAATCTTCAGGATCATATAAAGCTCCACGAAGACCAAGGATTACATATTTTTTTGGATCTATTAGATTTTCTTCTATAGCTCTTCTAAATGGTGTGCCATGAGTATATTTAAATCCTCCAAAATAAGTGTCCCAAGTATCAGAATGAGAATCAAACTGAAATAAACCTACTGGTTTTTCTTTAGCTATACCTCTAAGAATTGGTAGGCTAATTAAATGATCACCTCCAATTGATAATGGAATTGTTTTGGAATTATAAATATTTGAGTAAAATTTTTCTATTTTATCTAAACTATCACTTAAGTCTGCTGGATTTACTGGACAATCACCAATATCTGCAATATTAAATTTATCATAAGGACTCTTAAGTGAAACAGGGTGATAAAGCCTTACAAGTGACGATGCATTTCTAATTTCTCTAGGCCCATGTCTAGCTCCAGGCCTATTAGTAGTTCCTCCATCCCATGGTACACCTGCAACACAGTAGTCTAATTTATTTAAATCTTTCACAACAGGTAAACGAAAAAAAGTAGCAACATCAGCAAAGCGAGGAGTTTCCATACTAGATAGAGGTTTAATTTGAGTCATAAAAGTATCTTATGGTATATAGAATTGGATTATACAAGACAAAATAGTATGGATTATAGCAAATTTCCTAAACCGCAAAATGATGGAAAAGCTGATCATCTTTTAAATAAGTTTTTGCCAGATATTTCTCTCAAAAATCAACAGGGAAATCTATTAAAAATAAAAAGATCTGACACTTTTCGTTTAATTTTATATTTTTATTCTATGACAGGTAATCCAAATGAAAGTTTACCTAAAAATTGGAATCAAACTCCAGGAGCCATTGGCTGTACTGTGGAGACCTGTAGTTTTAGAGATAACTATGAAGAATTAATCAAACTAAATGCGCTACCTATAGGAATATCGACTCAAACAATAGATTATATTAAGGAAATGACAGATAGATTAGTAATTCCTTATGATGTTTTAAGTGATTCAGAAAATATTTTGCTTAATTCATTAAAAATGCCAAATTTTAAAATTGAAAACAAAATTTATTTTAAAAGATTAACTCTTATTGTGGAAAAAAATATTGTTAAAAAAGTATTCTACCCTATTTTTCCTCCTAACAAACATATAAATGAAGTTCTACAATGGCTAAAAGCAAACTAACTATTTTTTTATTTTCTGTATTTTTATGTTTTTCTAACCTATCAATAGCTAATCCAAATATAGATCAATGGTTAGAGTCAGAGAAATCTTATAAAGATCTTATTGATGAAGGATTTGAAGTAAAGAGCTACGCTATAAGTGACATAGAAGTTGGAAATGATTTAACAATAATCTTATTTGTAACAGTTCTCCAAAAAGACAACGAATTATATGAGTGTCAGGAATATCAAACTATAGATAAAAATGTTGAGACTCTAGATATGAACTTAATATGTAAAGAATTAGTTCAACCTTATGAAAGAGGTATAGGAACTTAGGTTTGTTCAATGTTTAAAAAAAACCACTGTAAGGCGATTAGTGTAAGCCCATTTAATATTTCTTTTTTATTCATCTTTGTTTTTACCTCATCAAAACTATAACTTTTAACTAATATATCTTCGTTTTCATTCTCTAGACCTCTTATAATTTCTTTATCTGGAGCAATTACCTCGCCTAAAAAAAGATTATAAAAAGACTCGGATGATCCTGGGGCAGGAAAATAACCTTGTATAGATGTAAGATTGCTTACTTCACATCCAGTTTCTTCCAAGCATTCTCTCTTTGCTGTATCTTCTGGAGTTTCACCAGGGTCAATTATTCCAGCAACTATCTCATCTAGATAATTTTGATTATCTTTAGAAATTGTCCCAGGTCTGAACTGTTGAATTAAAACAATTTTTTTATTTATAGGGTCATATGGTAAGACTGCAGATACTTGTGCACCACCAAATAACTCCCTTTTTATTTCATTACTCCAATTTCCATCATATTTTTTGAATTTAAGAGTAACTTCATTCATTTTAAAGAAACCGTCATGAATATTCTTTTTATCTAAAATTTTGAATTTTGGACTCATTAAAATTGATATATTATATATTACATATATATTTATAATTATGGAAAAAGCATTATTTGGTGCAGGTTGTTTTTGGGGTGTGGAAGAAACATTTTGTAAAACTCCAGGTGTAATAAATACGTTAGTTGGTTATTCTGGAGGTGATACTATTAACCCTACTTATGAAAGTGTTTGCCAAGGAAATTCAAATCATACTGAGGTTGTTTTAGTTGAATTTGATAACTCCAAAATATCTTATGAAGATCTTTTGATGGTCTTCTGGAAGTGTCATGATCCTACCACTTTAAATAGACAAGGTCCCGATATTGGAACACAATATAGGTCAGCGATATACTATTATAACGATGATCAAAAAAGTAAATCTATTCATTCAAAAAATGAATATGCTAAAAGTGCAGGATTAAATATTGTTACTGAAATATCAGAAGCTAAGGAATTCTATAAAGCTGAAGAATATCATCAAAAATATATCCAAAAAACAGGTTTACACTGCGCTATATAGATTAATTCTTTAGAGAACTAATGTCTGTCGATTTTTACTACGCATTTTTAACAGGCTGGGTAATACTTTTGTTATTTTGGAGTACTATTGTTTTCTTTATATATTTGAGAAAACCTCCTAAATCCAAATTAACTAAAAGTTTTGTAATTAAATCCTATCTGTTTTTTTTGGCACTATTGTTTATAATTTTATTTTTTCCATAAACCGATTCGTTTTTATTTTAAATTATGTATCAACATATAGTAGGTCAAAAAGATTAAGATACTAACATATTGATAATTAACACATTTTTTATATTTAATGTTGAATACTGGTTTTTTCATAAATATAAACTACCTCGAAATTAATAAAATTATTATGTCTATATTAAAAAACTATTTTAAACAAAACAGTGTGATGCACAGTTTCTCAAGTTGCCAATGGCCAATTGGAGACCCACAAGAGAAAGATTTTCATTTTTGTGAAGCTGATACCGTTGCTGGGAAGCCATATTGTCAGAGTCACTGTGATGTTGCATATATTGACGAAAAAGAGCTTAAAAAAGAAAAAGAAGCTCAAAAAAATCGTCGCATTGCTGCTTAAGTCAATCTCTTCAAATTATTTTCTCATCAAATGTTAATAATTTAGAGTTATTGACATAAGAGACGTTTTTCTTAAAATAAAAAAACATGTTATTCAGTGTACTGAAAAAACTTAACTTTGATGGAACATTAGAAATCATAGATTCTAATGACAAGATTCATAAATTTGGAAATTCAAACCCTCACGTTTGTATAAGACTAAAAAACAAATCTATTGAAAGAAAACTATTCTTAAACCCTAATCTCCATATAGGTGAAGCATATATGAATGAAGAGTTAGTTGTAGAAAAAGGTACTATAGAAGACTTTCTTAATTTAATAACTAATTGTTACGATGACTTTATTTCTAACAATAAGTTATATAAATTTTATGAATATTTATCTTCTATTTTTATGCCATTTCAGCAGATTAATCAGCTTGTAAATTCAAAAAAAAATGTAGCACACCACTACGATATAAATGAGGATTTATATAAATTATTTCTTGATCAGGATATGCAATATTCTTGCGCATATTTTCACAATCCCAATATGAGTTTGGATCAAGCGCAGAAAGATAAAAAACAACATATAATTAAAAAACTTCAAATTACAGAAAATATGGATGTTCTTGATATTGGGTGTGGTTGGGGTGGAATGGCAATTGAAATAGCTAAATCTACTGGTGCCAAAGTTAAAGGAATTACACTTTCAGAAAATCAATTTAAAACTGCATCTGAGCGAGCACAAAAAGAAGGTTTAAGTGATAAAGTTTCATTTGCACTACAAGATTATAGAAATGAGAGCGAAAAATATGATCGCATAGTATCAGTTGGTATGTTTGAGCATGTTGGCGTTAAATATTTTAAAACTTATTTAAGTAAAGCTAATGATATTCTGAAAGAAAACGGTGTTTTTCTTTTGCATACAATTGGTCAAAGGGGTAAACCAACTGCTACAAGTCCTTGGATAAGAAAATATATTTTCCCTGGTGGTTATATTCCTTCATTATCTGAAGTAATGAATGCAACACAAAAACTTAATATAAATGTAACAGATGTTGAAGTACTAAGACTACATTACGCCCACACACTTTCCAAATGGTATCAAAATGTTATTGAAAATAAAGATAAAATTATAAATATGTTTGATCAGCGTTTTTTTAGAATGTGGGAGTTTTATCTATTGGCAAGTAAGTATTCCTTTGTAAATATGGGTAATGTTGTTTTCCAAATACAAATTGCAAAAAATATTAACAATTTGCCTCTCACAAGAAATTATATCTACAACTAAACAGTTTATATTTATTGAATTTCCAAGATAGGTAATATAATCTTTCGTTTATGGCGCTATCCCTAAATAATTATATAATTAGAGCATCAATTTTCTTAGTCGCTGTCTTTGTTATTGTTGTTTTATTATACCCAGTTTTACAAAATGCTTTTTTATCAAATATTTTTATTAACATTATAATTTTATTAGCCCTGTTAACTGGAATTGTATTTAATTTTTTTCATCTCATTAACTTAAATTACAAATATATATCTTTCTCGAACTTTAATATTACAAATTCTATAGAAGCATTCTCTACTTTAAGAGGGCAAGACAAAAATATTTCTCTTGAATTAAAAAATCTTGACGGAAAATTTGTTTTTAAAAGTTCATCAATAAATAGATTGATAGAGAATTCTGATATGACTTTGATAAGCATAAGAGAAACTTCTCGTTATCTGGTAGGCTTGCTAGTCTTTTTAGGACTCCTTGGAACTTTCTGGGGACTTCTAAAAACCATTGGATCTGTTGGTAATGTTATTAGCGGCCTAGGTATAGATGATACAAATGTTGCAGGTTTTTTTAATTCTCTTAAAGATGGATTAAATGCTCCACTTGAAGGAATGAGTATTGCATTTAGCAGTTCTTTATTAGGTTTAGCTGGCTCTTTAATATTAGGATTACTTGATTTAAATCTTGGACAAGCTCAAAATAAATTTAGTCAATACTTTGAAAAAATCCTTAATAGTAATTCTTCTCCAGATTTTTCTAAAGTGGAAGATAAGCCTACAGGTGAAGCAATTCAAAAAATCTATGACAATTTAGAAAACCTCCTAAATACTTTTAAAAAATCATCTGACAATCAAACTAAAATTTCAAACAATTTAGAGAAGTTTAATGAAATACTTAACAAAATCAATTCCAACTCTTCAAATCTTGATAAGCAATTATCAAATTTCTTATCTTCACAATTAAACACACAATCAACACTAATGAACCTTACAGAAGCTTTAAGCAAAAATGGAATATTAGAAGCAAAAAAAGTAAAAGAATATTTTCAGAAAATTGAAAAAGAACTAAAGAAAATTAAAAAATAATAATGTCTACTAGGTCTTTAAGAAATAGACTTGCTGATACAACAAATATTTGGCCGGGTTTTGTCGATGTTCTAGCTACTCTTTTAATAGTAATCATATTTGTGCTAATGGTTTTTACTGTTTCGCAAATATATCTGAGTGATGCTATATCTGGCCGAGATAAGGCGCTTCAAGATTTAAGAACACAAATAAATGAATTATCTAAAATACTTGTTATTGAAACTAAAGATAAAGAAGAAGCTCTTTCAACTCTTTCTGAAACTGAAAAAAAACTTGAAGATACAGAATTAAATTTACAAAGTGAGCAATTATTAAGTGAGCAATTACAAACTGATGTTGCAAAAAAACGATCAGAAATATTTGTTCAGGAACAAAATATAATAGCTTTATCCGAGCAAATTAGTAGTCTCTTAAAAGAACTGAGAATAGTTGCAAATGCATTAGAAACTTATGAAGGACAAGAAATTACTTTACTTGAAACTGAGGGGCTTGGAGAACGAATTAATAAAGCACTTGCAACAAGAATTGATCAACTAAAAATACTTAATCAAGAATTAGATAATGCTAATTTTAAACTACTTGAAAGTGAAAAATCTCTCAAATCGACAATAGCAGAATTAAATGAGAAGAATGAAAATTTAATGGCCATTAACAAAAGTCTTGGTTTAGAGGAAGGAGGAATTGAAGAGCAGTTACTTGCAATTAAAAATAAAAATGAAAAGCTTCTAAGCTTAAATGATGAATTAGAAAAGACTAACACTGAACTATCATTGAGAGATGAAGAACTACAAAGTCAAATATCTCAATATCAAGAACTTATGAATGATCTTTTAGAGATTAATGATAGTCTAGGTTTAAAAGATGCATCACTTAATGAACAACTTGATGCAATTAGGTTTAAAAATGAAGAATTAGCAAGATTAAATAAAGATTTAATTCAGAAAGATAGCACAATTTTTAATTTGAGAGGAAAAATATCTGAACTAAATAATGTTCTTTCTTTGTCAGAAGATAAACAAAAACAACAACTAGAGAAACTTGAGTTACTTCAAAGTCAAATTGTTTCATTAGAACAAGAAAATCAAACACAAAACGAAACATCACTTGAAGAAATTAAAAATATGGAAATACAAGCTTCAAAAACATTAGAACAGGTAGAAATTCTTTCTAATCAAATTGATACCTTGCAAAAAGAAATAGCTTTACTTAATGATGCTTTAGAGGCTAGTGAAAGTCAGGCTTTGATTAAAGATTTAGAAATAGAGGTGCTAGGTGAAAAGTTAAACAAAGCCCTTACATCGAAAGTTTTTGAGCTCCAAAAATATAGATCTGAGTTTTTCGGAAAATTACAATCTATTTTAGGTGATAGAAAAGACATTAAAATTGTAGGAGATAGATTTATTTTTGAATCAGAGCTATTATTTGATTCTGCTTCAGCAGATTTACAATTATCTGGCAAAGAAAAGTTAAGTGAAATTGGCCTTACTTTAAAAGAGACTACTAATGATATTCCTTTAGATATTGACTGGATTATCATGGTAGAAGGACACACTGACAAAAAACCCATAAAAACAATTAGATATCCTTCTAACTGGGAATTATCTTCAGCTAGAGCTAATACAGTTTTAAAACTTCTTCTTGATCTTGGTTTTCCACCAAATAGATTAGCATCTGCAGGATATGGAGAGTTTTACCCTATTAGTAATGGAGAAACTGAGAGTGATCTACAACAGAATAGAAGGATTGAATTAAAACTCACTTCACGCTAATTTGCCTTAAATTTAACATAAAATGATCATAAAAATTAAGTATGAGATTTTTAATTTTATTTGTCTTAATTTTCTTTAGCTCATATTCTGTACTTGCTGCATGCGGTGATCAACCAGCAAATGAGGTGGATTGGACTAATTGTAATTTTGTAGAAAATCTTGATCTTTCTGGTACTGGTTTGGCAAATTCTCAAATGTCAGGAGTTAATTTATCTTTATCTAATTTTGAAAAATCTCAACTTAATAATTCAAATTTATCTATTGGTAATTTTATCTTCTCAAATTTCAGTAATTCAAATTTATATGCTTCAAATTTACAGGGAGCTAATTGTAATAATGCTAACTTTGATAATGCAAACCTTGCAAAAGTAAACTTTGAGGGATCTAATCTCTTTGGTGCGACTTTTAAAGGTGCAAATCTATATGAGGCAAATCTACTTGGTGCTAATATTTCAGGTGCAATGTTTGATGAAGCAAATTTGTCTAATGCTATATGGATAGATGGTAAAAAATGTGCTCTTGGTTCTATAGGCAGTTGCCAATAATTATTTTATTTCTTTTTATTGCCAGCTGCAAAATGTCAGACGTATCTGAAATACAAAAAAATGATGATAATAAAGTTAATTTTAAGATCTCAGGAAGTAAAGAAACTGGTATTCAAATAAATAACTAAAATATTAATTTACTTTTATCAAATTTAATGATTTGACCTTTAAACAATGAGTCAAAATTCTTATCTATATGCCTTTAGTGTAGTTTTTCTTGCTGGAATTTTTTGGAGTTTTGGAGCGTTGACTGTTAGATATATGGTGGATGGTCATCAATATGTTTTTCAATATTTATTTTATAGAGGCTTAACTATTTCAATTATACTTCTTATATATTTATTTTTTCGGGAAGGATTTGCTTTTTATAAAAATTTTCTCAAAATAGGAATACCATCTATACTTGGAGGTTTATTTCTAGCAACAGCGTTTACTGGGTTCATTTTTTCTATTACTATGACTACAGCTGCCGTAACATTATTTATGTTAGCAGCGATGCCTTTTATCGCAGCCATTGTTGGTTATTTTGTTCTTGGCGAAATACTAAAAAGATCAACATTAATTGCCATGGTTGTAGCATTTATAGGTGTGTGCGTAATGATTATAAATGACAGTATTTCTGGAACTGCTTTAGGTGCAATAATAGGATTTATTTCTGCAACTGGTTTTGCATTATACACGGTAACAATAAGATGGAAACCTGAAACACCAAAATTCACAACAGTTGTTTTAGCGGGAATATTTTGTACAATATTTGCGTTCTTTGTTTTAGGCTTCTCTTTTGAACCTTTTATTCTGATGCCTGAAATAAATAGTTATTTGAGTATACTTCATGGAATAATTGTTGCAGCTGGCTTAATACTTTACAGTCTTGGAGCAAAATACTTACCCTCAGCTGAGCTAGCACTTTTATCGTTAATGGAAGTTGTTGGAGGAGTTCTGTGGGTTTGGCTTCCTATTTTTGGAATTAATGAAGTACCAAGTACAACTGTAATAATTGGAGGTTTTATAATAACTTTAGCTGTAGTTTATTATGGTTTTGCTGCTAGGCAGATTGATATCAACATTAAAACTTAAATATTTGCAGTAACTTTATTATTATTTTTTCTTGGCAAATTATTTTTAGACCAAACTATATCAAGAGCTTTAATCATTTTTTCAATATGCTCTTTTCTATGTTTTGGGGTAACAGTTATTCTTAGTCTTTCTAAACCTTTTGGTACAGTTGGGTAAAAAATTGGTTGTGCATAAATACCATGATCATCAATTAAATCTTTAGATACTTTTTTGCATAAAAAAGGATCATTAATTAATACTGCTACAATATGAGAATTTGTATCCAAATATGGGATTGCTAAGGAATCTAAATTTTCTCTTATTAAAGCTGCATTTTCTTTTATTCTTATTCTTAGTTGTTCTGCCAGAGAAACAATATCTATTGCTTTAGCAGCTCCTGCAGCAATTGATGGGCAGATTGAAGTTGTAAAAATAAAACCTGGTGCAAAACTCCTAATGTAGTCAATTATTTCTGAACTAGCTGCAATATAGCCTCCCATTTGACCATATGCTTTTGCTAAAGTTCCATTAATAATATCTATTTTATCTTCAACTCCCATTTCTACCGCAATACCTTTACCTTCTTCACCGTAAAGTCCAACTGAATGAACTTCATCTAGATATGTCATGCAGTTATATTTTTTTGCTAACTCTACAATCTTAACTATAGGTGATCTTATACCTTCCATAGAGTATAAACTTTCAAAAACGATTAATTTAGGCTTATCTATATCTGACTCTTTTAATAACTGTTCTAAATGATCAATGTCATTGTGTTTAAATATATGACACTTAGCTCCACTATTTTTAATACCTTGTATTAAAGATGCGTGATTTAATTCATCAGAAAATATCTCAATATCTTTAATTTTTTTTCCTAAAGTCCATAAAGTAGATTGGTTTGCTGTATAAGCAGAAGCAAAAACTAATGCCGCCTCTTTATTATGAACATTTGCCAGTTTTTTTTCAAGTTCAGTATGATAGGTTGATGTACCAGAAATATTTCTTGTTCCACCTGAACCAGATCCATATTCAAGTAGTGTTTTTACAATTTCATTTACGACTTCTGGGTGCTGACTCATATTGAGATAGTCATTAGAGCACCAAACCTCAACTTCTCTTTCTTTGTTTCTAAAATTTTCATCAGCATTTGGAAAACTTTTTATAGGTCTGTCTATGTTTCTAAAGTCCCTATAAAGACCTTGTTCTTTAAGATTTCTTAATTCAGATTTAAAGAAATTGTTATATTGCATATTTATTAGATATCTTAGACAATGTTTAATTGTAAGTGTTTAATTGAATGAATTGTCACACCTTATTTCTACTAAAAGACATTCTACTCCAGACACCATATTTATCTTTAATTATGAATCGATGATACAAAGCTGCTGCAATATGAAGTGAAAAAAGAGCTGTTAATAAAAGTGCTGAGTAGTAGTGTATAGCTAGAGCTTGAGGGTATAGAAAAAAGTTCTCTTCGATTAAAGGTGGTATTTTAATTAATCCCAAGAGATGAACATCTTCTCCTCCAAGCCATGTCATAAAGGTACCTTGAATAGGAATAAGAATAACTAAACCATACAGAACAAAATGGACTAAATTCGAAACCAATTTATGAAATAAAGGAATATTTTCATATTTGGGATGTGTGTTAAATATGTATTTCCACATTAATCTAAGCACAACTAAACTAAAAACTAAGGTGCCAAAAAATTTATGCGTAATAATAAAACCCATTTTAAGAGGAGAAAATTCCATATTATGAAGGCTAATCCCTGTTGCAACTTGCCAAAAAAGAAGAAGTGCCAATGACCAATGAAAAAGTTTTGCAACCAAGCCCCACGAAGATTTTGTACCTTTAAATTCAATCATTACCAATTTTACAATATAGTGTTATTTATAAAAATATAAGTAATGAAAATAAGAATTTTATCTAGAAAAAGTGACTTGGCAATAATTCAAGCACGTGAATTTTCCGACTATTTGCAATCAAAACATCCTTTTGTAGAAATAGAATTTTTAACAAGAAGTACTTCAGGAGATAAAGATCTAAAAACACCTCTTTCCGAAATGCTAACAGAAGGTGTTTTTACTAATGATTTAAGAGATGAATTAATAAATAATAAATGTGATTTAATTGTTCATTCTTGGAAGGATCTTCCAATTGAAGTTGGTGAGAAAACTAAAATTGCTGCTACATTAAAACGTGCTGATAAACGAGATATACTATTCTTAAAAAAAAACTTAACATTAGATAGTAAGAAAATTACTATTCTTTGCTCATCACCTCGAAGACAATATAATTTAGAAAATTTTATCGAAAATTATCTTCCACAAAAGTTTGATGAAGTTTGCTTTGAAAATATAAGAGGTAACATACCCACTAGATTTAAAAAATTTCTGGAAGATCCTAATAGTGATGGTTTCATTGTTGCTAAGGCAGCAATTGATAGATTACTTTTAAATAATTATTCTGAATTTAATGAATTAAAAACAACTCTAAAAAAATATATTAACGAATGTTTATGGTCTGTTTTACCATTGTCTATAAACCCTTGTTCTCCTGGACAAGGAGCTCTAGCGATTGAAACAAGAATTAAAGATAATAAACTTAACGAAATTTTAAATGATATTAATTTTTCCAAAGATTATTCAAATGTTATTCAAGAAAGAAATATTTTAAAAAATTATGGAGGAGGATGTCACCAAAAAATAGGAGTTTCTTACATCTCACATAAATTAGGATTAGTTGTATCTAAAAGAGGTGAAGATGAAAATGGCAATCATTTTGAGAGCTGGGATTTTATTGATCCAAAAAATATAAGTTTTTCTAGTAACACAACAGATGAAATTTATCCTGAAAATTTAAAAAATTATAAAATATTTTCTAGAAAACAATTAAATGAAAATGTCGATGATATAAATAAATTACAAAATAAATGTATTTATGTTTCACGAATTAGCTCAATTCCAGATAGGTCAAAAATCAAATCAAATAATGTTATTTGGACTAGTGGTTTAAGAACATGGAAAAATTTATCTGAAAGAGGTATTTGGGTTAATGGAACTTCAGATGGTTTGGGTGAGGATTTTGATAAAGATATTAATTCACTTACAAATAATCCTTGGGTTAAGTTAACTCATTCTCAATCTCCTGAAAGTTCGATAAAAAATAAAATTGAAACGTATCAATTGGAGTCTACCGATTTTGAAATAGATATAGAAAAGAAAAAGTACTTTTATTGGATGAGCAGTTCAGCTTTTAAGGCGAGTATTGATAAATATCCTAAAATTATAGAAAAATATCATTTTTGTGGCCCAGGAAATACGTACAATGAGATTAGTAAAATATTAGGTAATGATAAAAATCTTTTTGTTGAGCTATCTTATGATAGTTGGAAGAAAAAATTACTAAAAGCTTAAAAATGACAAATATTTTATTCGAAAATGCTCTCAACAGAAATATTCAAAAAACACCACCCATTTGGTTCATGAGACAGGCTGGAAGGTACCATTCGCATTATCGCAAGCTCAAAGAAAAATATACTTTTGAAGAACTTTGTAAAACTCCAGATCTAGCCGCAGAAGTCGCTTTTGGTCCAATACAAGAGTTTGATTACGATATTGCAATTTTATTCAGTGATATTTTATTTATCTTGGAGGGACTTGGTTTAGAATTAAAGTTTGACCCAGGACCGAAATTTAATTCTTATATAAATTCAGAAAACATTAATGATTATAGTAATATTGATCGTGGCATTGAGCATATGCAATTTCAATTTGAAGCTATAAAAATAACAAAAGAGAAATTGCCAAATAATAAAAGTTTCATTGGATTTGTTGGTGGACCTTGGACATTATCAAAATATGCATTTGGAAATAATAATTCTGATTTAATCGACACTAAAATGAATTTAGAATTTATTTCAAAAATTCTTTTACCCCTTCTAAAGAAAAATATTCAATTACAATTGGATGCAGGTGTTGAACTTGTCATGATTTTTGATAGCTCCTTGTACGATTTAGATAAAATAAATTTTCATGAAATTTATTCAAAATTTTTGGAAGAGATTGCAATTTCTTTTCCAAATAAACTTGGCTATTATTCAAGAGGTAAGAGTTTAACAGATCTAAATTCTATCATCAGTTTCCCCTTTGCTGGTTTTGGCTATGATCACACATTAGATCTTAAATTTATGTTTGAAAATCAAAAACATGGATTTATTCAAGGAAATTTCAATGAACAATTAATGTTAAGTGAAACAGATACATTTCTTAATGATTTAAAAGATTTCATTCAAAAAATGAAATCAATTGAAAATCTTAATGGCTGGATTTGTGGTCTTGGACATGGAATTAACAAAAACACTCCAGAAAAAAATGTTCATTTATTTATAGAAAATATCAGAAAAGAATTTAGCTAATAGATATGGTTAAATATATAGGTGAAAAAGATTATGAGCACGGGAGTAAAGAAAAAATTGGTGTTTTAATTACTAACCTAGGCACTCCAGATGCTCCAAATAAAAAAGAACTAAAAGTTTATCTCAATCAATTTTTGTCAGACCCTAGAGTAATCGAATTACCTAAAATATTATGGCAAATTATATTGAAGCTAGTAATTTTACAAATAAGACCATCAAAGTCAGCAGAAGCATACAAACAAATTTGGACTGATAAGGGTTCTCCACTTTTAGATATCGCAAACAGACAACTAAATAAAATCCAATCATCTTTTTTTTCAAAAAATGGAAATATAGTTTTTGAAGTTGGGATGCGTTATGGCAATCCATCTATTCCAGATGCTTTGTTAAAACTTCAAAAAAAACAAGTAAGAAGATTATTAGTTTTACCTATGTATCCGCAATATTGTGCTGCAACAACAGGTAGTACATTTGATGAAGTAACAAATGTATTGCAAAAATGGCGTTGGATACCTGAAATGCGTTTTATCAACCAGTACTTTGAAGAAAAAAATTATATTGAAGCATTATCAAATTCAATAAAGTCATTTTGGAAAAAAACTTCAAAACCACAAAAAATTATTTTTAGTTATCATGGTATACCAAAACGGTATTTGACCAATGGTGATCCGTATCATTGCTTTTGTCTTAAAACCACAAGACTGGTCAAAGAACATATGGGATTATCCGATGATGAGATAATGACTACTTTCCAAAGTAGATTTGGAAGAGAGGAATGGTTAAAGCCATATACAAGTGAAACATTAAAAGAATTACCAAAACAAGGGATTAAAAATATACATATAATATCTCCTGGTTTCAGTAGTGATTGTCTTGAAACACTTGAAGAACTTGAAGAAGAAAATAAAGAATATTTTATGGAGTCTGGTGGAGAAAATTATCATTATATACCTTGCTTGAATGATCACGATGATCACATAGACGTTTTTGTAAATCTGATAAAAAAACATACTCAAGGTTGGCCATTATGATTGCTGATCCCAAATTTAATACTGCAAAAGAATGGTTTGAAAAATTACGAGACAACTTAGTTGAAACTATTCAAAACATTGATGAAAATCAATTTGAAATAAGTAACTGGGATCACAAAGGTGATGGTGGTGGTAAAATGAGTAAAATTAAGGGTAATATTATTGAAAAAGGTGGAGTAAATATTTCTAGCGTCTCTGGGACATTTAACGAAAATATGAGAGATGCTATTCCTGGTGCTAAAGAAGATCCAAATTATAATGCAACCGGCATCAGTGTTGTATTACATCCTGTTTCACCTAAAATTCCTTCTATGCATTTTAATACAAGATTTATTAAAACCACTCAGGAATGGTTTGGTGGAGGCATGGATATTACACCTTGTGTAATATTTGAGGATGAGAAAAAATATCATCGTGGTTTAGAAGTTTTGTGTAATAAATATGATAAATCATATTATCCTAAATTTAAAAAATGGTGTGATGACTATTTTTTTCTTAAACATAGAAACGAACCAAGAGGTGTTGGAGGAATATTTTTTGATTACCTTCAAACTGGCGATTGGGGAAAAGATTTTGAATTTGTCCAAGGCGTAGGTACTTATTTTCATCAGTTTATCAAAAATACTTTAATTGCACTTAAGGATGAGGAGTGGAATGAAGAGGAAAAAAAGATACAATTAGTTAAGCGTAGTCGCTATGCTGAATTTAACTTATTATATGATAGAGGCACAAAATTTGGTCTAGAGACCGGTGGGAATGTTGATGCTATATTAATGTCAATGCCTCCTCACGCGGTATGGGAATAAATAATGTTATTTAATACTCTGAAAGTTATTCATATTTTTAGTATCATAGCTTGGATGGCTGGACTTTTATATCTGCCACGTCTGTTTGTAAATCATGCTAATCCTGAAATTACAAAAGAAACCTCAGAAACATTCAAACTAATGGAAGGAAAATTGTACAGAATAATTATGTTTCCAGCTTTTATAGTGACGTGGATATCAGGTTTTACACTTACACATTATGTGGGTATTGATACTTGGTTGCTTTTAAAAATTTTATTTGTAATTTTATTATCTGTCTATCATTTTTTTTGTTTAAAATGTCTAAATGATTTTAAAAATGATAAAAATAAATACTCTACTAAGTTTTTTAGAATTACAAATGAAGCGCCAGCAGTAATATTGATTTTTATACTTATACTTGTTGTATTTCAGCCTTTTTAATTACTACTTTTTTGTTTTAATAGGCGTTTTTCTCTTTGGATTACAAACCTTGCATATTTCACACTCCAAACCATAACAACTTCTTGCCTGACAAAATTCTCTTCCATAAAATATTATTTGTAAATGAAGTTTGTTCCAAGATTTTTTTGGAAAAAGATATTTTAAATCTTTTTCTGTTTGGACAACATTTTTACCATTTGTTAAACCCCAACGTTGAGCTAAACGATGAATGTGTGTATCAACTGGAAATGCTGGATGACCAAATCCTTGAGACATAACAACACTGGCTGTTTTGTGACCAACACCTGGCAACTTTTCTAATTCTTCAAAACTTTCTGGAACATTGCCTTTAAATTTTTTTACAAGAATTCTTGATAGTTCAAAAATTGCTTTTGATTTTTGAGGTGCCAAACCACAAGGGCGAATAATATTATAAATTGTTTTTTTTGGCACTTTTGTCATTTTTATAGCTGTGTTAGCTTTTTTAAATAGTATTGGTGTAACTTGATTAACTCTTTCATCTGTACATTGAGCACTAAGAAGTACAGCTACAACTAATTCAAATTTATTTTTGTGGTTAAGAGGAATAGGTACTTTTCTATATATACGATTTAGTATTCTAGAGATCTCTTGTGCCTTCTCTATTTTTTTCACTATATCAAGCCTCCTCCAAGGGTATGTCTAAATTAATACTAATAATTATGACAAAATATAGCACTTATTAATACTAATAATATTGAATATTTCCATTGAAGTTGTATGGGTCTACCATCAAATTTCTATGGAGGAAATAATATGAAAAAGACTTTAAGCATTGTTTTGTCTTTGCTTTTCATGGGTATTTTCTCACCAGCATTTGCAAACACTATTAAGTGGTCAATGCCTGGTGACTCTTTAACTCTTGATCCGCACGCACAAAACGAAGGACCAACTCACATGGTTTCGCGTCAAGTATATGAAGGTTTAGTAACTCCAGGTATTAATATGGAAATACTTCCTCAGCTTGCTGAATCATGGAAAACAACTGCTGATGACACTTGGATATTTACAATTCGTAAGGGTGTAAAATTTCATGATGGATCAGATTTAACTGCTAGTGATATTGCTTTTAGTATCAATAGAGCAAAAACTGCTCCATCTGATATGGTAGATTTAATTAAAAGCATTAAATCAGCATCAGCATTAACTGATCACACAGTTCAGATTGTAACAGATGGACCAAATCCAATTCTTTTAAATCAATTAACTCAGATATTTGTTATGTCTGAAGATTGGGCAAAAGCAAATGGTTGTGAAGTTTCATACAACTGGGATGCAGGTGAAACATCTTATTGTGCTTCTAATGCAAACGGAACTGGACCTTTCAAAATTACTTTTAGAGAACAGGACGTAAGAACTGTTTTTGAAAAAAATAATGATTGGTGGGGTGATGATAGTACTTTCAATGTAGATACTATTGAATTACTTCCAATTGCAAATGATGCAACAAGAGTTGCAGCACTTCTATCTGGAGAAATTGACTACACAAACGTTGTTCCTGTTCAAGATATTGAGAGAATCAAATCTTCTGCTGGACATGGTGTAAAAATGACTCCTCAAAATAGAACAATATTTTTTGGAATGGATCAAGGTTCTGCTGAATTAAATTCATCTAATATCAAAGGTAAAAATCCTTTTGCAGATAAAAGAGTTCGTTTAGCTATGTACCATGCTTTAGATATGGAAGCTATTAAGGATAAGGTAATGAGAGGACAAAGTGTTCCTGCAGGAATTATCACTGCTCCTGGTGTAAACGGTCATACAGCTGTACGTGATGAAAGATTACCTTATGATCCAGAGCTATCAAAAAAACTATTAGCAGAAGCTGGTTATCCAGATGGATTTGAGGTTACACTAGATTGTCCAAATGATCGTTATATTAATGATGAAGCAATCTGTGTTGCTGCAATTGGTATGTTTGCTAAAATTGGAGTTGATGTAACTCTTGATGCAAAAACTAAAAGTCAACACTTCTCAGAAGTTAAAGAAGGTGACGCAAACGGTATGACAAGTGATATGTATATGTTAGGTTGGGGTGTTCCAACTTTTGATAGTCATTACGTATACTCGTACTTATTTGATAGTGCTGGTAGCTGGAATAAAGTTAATTTCAGTAATGCTAGAGTTGATGAGTTAGTAGCAGCAATGGGTGTTGAAACAGATCAAGATAAAAGAAATGCTATGATTGCTGAAGCTTGGGATATTACTCAAGATGATGTAACATATCTTCCTTTACATCACCAAGTTGTCAACCAAGCATCAAAAAGTAATGTCGATGTTCCAATTAGAATGAACAACGAGCCATTATTTAGATTTGCAAACGTAAACTAATAATTTTTATATTTTCTGGCCAGTAATCTGGCCAGAAATTAAACCATGTTTAGCTATTTCTTTAAAAGACTCTTTCAATCTATTCTTGTAATGATTGTTGTAGCTTTTGTTTCATTTTCCTTATTTAATTTTGTTGGTGATCCAGTAAATAGTATGACTGGAGAAGATGCTTCAGATGAAAGACGTGCTGAGGTTAGAGAAGTATTGGGTTTAAATGATCCTGTTTACGTTCAATTTTCACGTTTTATAGGTAATGTAATTCAAGGTGATTTTGGAATATCATACCAATTAAAAAGAGAAGTTTCAGACTTAATTGCAGAAAGAATGCCTGCAACTTTAGAATTAGTTTTTGTCTCCGCTTTAATTGCAATCATCAGCGGTGTTATTTTGGGTGTATATACTGGTATTCACAGAGACAGTTTTATTTCTAATATTATTCTTGTGATTTCCCTAGCAGGGGTTTCTTTACCAACATTCATTATAGGAATAATGTTAATTTATTTGTTTTCAGTAATTTTAGGAGTTCTTCCATCCTTTGGAAGAGGTGAAGTCACACAATTAGGTTTTTGGACTACAGGATTTTTAACTACTTCTGGTTTAAAAGCACTGATACTCCCATCTGTTACGTTAAGTTTATTTCAAATGACTTATGTGATCAGATTAGTTCGAGCTGAAATGATGGAAATTTTACAAACAGATTATATTAAATTTGCAAAAGCAAGAGGTATAAAAAGGAGTGTTATTAATTATAAGCATGCGCTCAAAAATGGATTAATTCCAGTTATTACTATTACAGGTATCAACATCGGAACATTAATTGCTTTTTCAATTATTACAGAAACAGTTTTTCAATGGCCAGGCATGGGGTCATTATTTATCAAAGCAGTATACTTTGTCGATATTCCTATAATGTCAGCATATATGATTATGGTAGCCTTTATATTTGTTATGATAAATTTTATTGTAGACATCACATACTATTTTATTGATCCCAGAATTAGGCTTAAGGAAGAGGGTAGTTAAAATGCTACTTAAAACGTACAATAAAATATATGATACTGATATTGGATACAGTTTCTTTAATTCTAAATTAGCAGTAATTTCTTCAACAATATTTTTTATTATACTTTTTTGTTCTGTATTTGCTGGGATAGTTGCACCTTATAATCCTTTTGATCCAGCATCAGTTTCTTTAATGGATGCCTTTACCCCACCAGTATGGTCGGAGGGAGGAAGTTTTAGCTTCATATTAGGAACTGATCAGCAAGGAAGAGATATGTTTTCAACAATGATTTATGGTTCAAGAATTTCACTGATCGTTGGTTTTGCATCTATAATTTTTGCAATGATACTTGGAGTTTTTCTTGGAATAACAGCTGGATATATTGGTGGTAGGTATGAGATTATTGTAATGCGCCTTACAGATGTGCAGTTAACTATTCCAAGTATTTTAATGGCTTTACTTGTTGATGGTATTGCAAGGGCAATTATCTCACAATCAATGCATGACGAAATGGCAATTTATGTTTTGATTTTCGCCATTGGTATTTCAGAATGGCCTCAGTTTGCAAGAGTATCGAGAGCATCAACCTTAGTTGAAAAAAATAAAGAGTATGTCTCAGCTTCAAGAATTATTGGATTATCAAATATATTAATTATGTTTAAGCATATTTTACCAAATATACTTCGGCCTATATTAGTAATTGCTACAATCGGATTAGCACTTGCAATTATTACAGAGTCCACCTTAAGTTTTTTAGGTGTTGGCGTTCCACCAACAACACCTTCTCTTGGGACTCTAATAAGGTTTGGAAATAATTTTTTATTTTCGGGTGAGTGGTGGATTACTTTTTTTCCAGCAATTTTCTTAATTGTTTTAGCATTATCAATTAATTTATTAGGGGATTGGATGAGAGATGCTTTAAATCCAAAATTAAAAAAGAGATGAGTTTTTTAGAAGTTAAAAATTTAAACATAAGTTATCCAACACGAAAGGAAACTATTGTTGCAAGCAAAAATGTAGAATTTTCTTTAGAAAGAGGCGAAATATTAGGAATTGTCGGTGAGTCTGGATCTGGAAAATCTACAATTGCAAATGCGATAATTAACTTGATTGATCCTCCAGGTGAAATCACAGATGGCTCAATAAAAATAGACAATATTGAATTAAGAAATAATGAAGAAATAATTCAAAATATTAGAGGAAAAAAAATAGGATTTGTCTTTCAAGACCCTCAAACTTCATTAAACCCTCTATTTAAAATAAAAGATCAATTAACTGAAACTATTCAGGCTCATTTAAATTTAAGTTATCAAGATTCACTTAAAAAATCAATTCAACTACTTAAAGAGGTTGGAATAGAGAACGCTGAAAAAAGAATTGAGGACTATCCACACCAATTTAGTGGCGGTATGCGTCAAAGAGTTGTGATAGCTTTAGCAATAAGTTGTGAACCTGACTTAATAATTGCAGATGAACCAACAACAGCTTTAGATGTAAGTATTCAATATCAAATATTAGAACTTCTTAAAGATCTTACAAAGAAAAGAAATCTTGGTGTTATTATTATTACCCATGATATGGGAGTCATCGCAGAGACGACTGATAAAGTTATTGTCATGAGATATGGACATATTGTTGAACAAGGTGAGACTAAAGAATTATTAACAAATCCAAAATCAACGGAAGCAAGAAGCTTAGTAATTTCAGTACCACCAACAAATAAGAAAATTGATAGATTTAAATTGATTAGCCCAGATGGTAAGGAAATAACATCTAGTTCCAAGGATTTGACTAAAAATATTATTAAAACATGGGGAATAAGGGAAAATAAAAATCAAAAATTATTAAAACTTTCGGAAGTGACAAAGGTTTTTGATGATAATTCTTTAGGTAATGGTTTTTCATTTGTTTCTAATAAAAGTTCGAATGATAAAATAGTTAAAGCTGTCGACAATGTATCTTTTGAATTATTTGAAGGTGAGACTCTTGGATTAGTTGGAGAATCTGGCTCAGGTAAATCAACTATTGCAAAGATTATTACTGGATTAATTGCTCCTAATAAAGGTGGTTTAATTTATAATAATGAGCTTCTGTATAATTCAAATAAAAAATATCAAATTCATAATAGTAGAGGTCAAATTCAAATGATTTTTCAAGATCCTTACTCATCTCTAAATCCTCGTTTCAAAGTTATGGATATAATTGCAGAACCAATTAAATTTTTTCAAAAAAATATTAGCAATAACGAACTTTTACAAAATGTTTACGACTTAATAGATATTGTTGGAATGACCAGACAATCTCTAGATCGATACCCACATGAATTCTCAGGAGGGCAAAGGCAGAGAATATCTATTGCTCGCGCCTTGGCAACAAGACCACGATTATTAATATGTGATGAACCAACTTCTGCATTGGATGTCAGTATACAAGCACAAATATTGAATTTATTAAAAGATATACAAGATGAGCTTCATCTCACTATGCTATTTATTAGCCATGACCTCCCTGTAATTCGCCAAATGTGTGAGCGAATAATTGTACTAAAAAATGGTGCTGTTTGTGAAACAAAAGATACAGAGGAATTATTTAATAATCCTAAGCATGAATATACGAAGGAATTAATTAGACTTATGCCTAAAATTGAATCAATAATTTAACTAATTAATAATAGGTAAATTTTCAGGAGTTCTAGTACTTAAAAGTTTATAGGAATCTTTAGTTATTAATAAATTTTCTTCATGTACTAATATTTTATTTTCGTCCATTTCAATTGATGGTTCAAGAGTTATAATCATATTTTTTTCTAGTAACGTTTTATCATTTTTCATAATACTTGGCGGCTCAGTTAGTTGTAAACCTAAACCATGACCCATTCTTCCAATTGATACGTTGTTAGTTATTAAACTTTGAGATAATTTAGAATATATTTCTGAACAACTAGTTCCAGGTTTTATAATTTCTAAAGTTCTTTCAGTAGCTTCCCACAATTTATTATATGCATCTAGAACTTGTTTGTGAATTTTTCCAAAGCCAAAATTTCTATCAAAATCTGAAAAATAACCATTTAAAGTTGCACCGGTATCAATAATTAGAATATCACCATCTTTAGTTACTCTTTCTGTTGGGTTACAGATAATCTGATTATAACCATTAAATCCCGAAGCACACGCCATGTATTGAATATAATCTGCGCCACTTTCAATTAATTCTTTTTTAAATATTGATGCAATTTGTTTTTCACTCATTCCTAAATTAATTTTTTGAGGAAAATCATCAAATACATTACTTGTAATAGAACAAATTTCTTTAATATTATTGATCTCTATTTCAGATTTTATCTTTCTTATATTCCAAAGTATTTTACTAGCATCAACAAAATTATATTCTGATAAATTTGTTTTAATATCCTGATAATCGTTAATACTCATTCGCAAAAAAGTTTCATTTGCTAATTCAAATCCGATATTTGAACTTTTAGGAAAATTTTTAATATTTTTTTTCAATAAAGATATTCCTTCATCTTTTGGATTTGGAGACTCCCAAGCTTCGATATCATTGACTAATGTTTTTTGCATAGCTGCAATACCAATAGTTGGTATTATAGCTTTTATTGGATTTTTTTTTGAAATAATTAAATACCACGGTCTTGTAGGACTTTCCCAAAAATTACTATCAAGTCCAGTAAAATATCTAAAATTTGACGGTGAAGTTATAATAACTGCATCAATATTTTCTTTTTCAATATGTTTTTGTATTTTTTCAATTCTGGAAATAAATTCTTCTTTTGGAAAATCGTTCATAAATTGATAAGTAACATAACATTAACATAAATTAACAATAAGAAATACTTTGATCTTTTTATCATTATTTATTTTTTGTTTGTCTTTAGGTACTTTTTTTCCTTTTGCTTCAGAGACCTATTTATCAGCACTATTATTATCTAATAAGTATAATCCATTTTTATTATTATTTTTTGCTTCAGCAGGCAATATTTTAGGATCTATAATCAGTTGGATATGTGGTTACTTTGTAAATTTTCTTATTAAGAAACCTTGGTTTCCAGTAAATAAATATTTATTACAGAAAGCTACAGATATTTTCAAAAAGTATGGAAAATGGTCATTATTATTTTCATGGGTACCTATTATTGGAGATCCAATCGCATTTGCAGCAGGTACAGTAAAATATAATATTACTTTTTTTTTAATATTTGTATCTATTGGGAAAATTGCTAGATATTTGATAATATATTTATATCTTATCTAATTAGTGATGTTTGAAAATCTTATACTTGTTTTCATTATTGGTTTTTTATCTGGAGTTGGTTTTTTATCAATTTTATTTTTTCTTCGCAAAACAAAAAGTTCTGAAATAAAAGATGATACTGATCTTACTTCCTTAAAAAATCACATGCAATCAATTCAGCAATCTTTACAAAATTTTAATTTAGCTCAAGATAGAATTGAGAATACATTAATTAGAGGTGGTGCGCTTCAACAAGGTCCTTGGGGAGAATTTGTACTTAAAAATATTTTAGATAGTGTTGGTTTAAGAGAAGGAGAAGAGTACTCAACTCAAAAAACTTTTAGAGACGAAGATGGTAATTTGCAAAAACCCGATGTAATTGTTCATTTGCCAGGTAATAGACACATAATTATAGATTCAAAAGTATCCTTAGATTCTTGGCATGATTATTCTAATACAAATGACAATCAACAAAAGAAGATATTTTTGAAAAAATTTTTGGATTCAACAAAAACTTTGATTAGAAGTTTGAGTAAAGATAATTATTCAAAAATATATGGAATCAATACAATTGATAATGTTTTAATGTTTGTTCCAATAGAACCAGCATTACTTACTTTATACAATGAGGCAAATAAACTTATCGAAGATTCATGGAATAATAAAATTATTATTGTTGGACCATCAACTTTACCTTTTTTACTTAAAGCTGTAGAAAATATGTGGCGGGTTGATAAACAATCTAAAACAATAAAAGATATAGCATCAGCTGCATCAGATATTTATGATAAAACAGTCAGTGTATATGAGTCGTTTGTAAAAGCTAATCAGTCAATAGATTTAGCTAAATCAAAAATGGATGAAGCTAAACAAAGATTGCAAGATGGTTCAGGAAGTTTGACTAAAAAAGTAGAAAAGATGAAAAAATTAGGAAGATTAAGCACTAAAAAACAGTTGCCAGATATAAATGACGATGTAATAAACTAAATAAATGCCTAGTTTTGATATTGTAAACAGATTAGATCATCAAGAAATTGATAACGCACTAGGAAATGCTACAAGAGAAATTACCACTAGGTACGATTTTAAAGGCTCAGATACTTCAATTGAAAAAAAAGAAAATACTATAGTTGTTATTACTGATGATGAAATGAAAGCTGGTCAAGTAAATGACATGCTCGTTACTCATTTTGTTAGACGAAAAGTTGATCCTTTATGTTTAAAAAAAAATGATTTGGAAAAAGCTGGCGGAAATAAAATTCGACAGACGTACGAATTAGTAGAAGGAATTGAGCAATCCCTGTGTAAAAAAATTACTTCTGATGTCAAAAGTTCTAAATTAAAAGTTCAAGTAAAGATCAATGGGAATGAACTTCGTGTTGAAGGAAAGAAAAAAGATGATTTACAAAGTGTAATGAAGCTTATTGAGGATGCTAAGATAGGTATACCAGTCCAATTTGTAAATTTTAGAGATTAAAAAATGATTACATGGGAATTAATAGCTGCTTTAGCAGTGTATAATTTTATTATGTACGTAACTCCAGGTCCAAACAATAGTATTTTAACTGCATCAGGTATAAAATTTGGATTTATAAGATCTATACCTAATATTTTTGGCATTCCTTCTGGTCATGGTTTGCAATTAGCACTTGTATGTCTAGGTCTTGGATCTTTGTTTATTACGTATCCTATACTCTATGATATTTTAAGATATGTTGGAGCAGGCTACATTCTTTATTTAGCATATAAAATGTTTGGGTCTTTAAATATTTCAAAGACAGAAGATAGATCAAGACCATTAAAATATCATGAAGCAATTTTGTTTCAATTTGTAAATCCAAAAGCTTGGGTAATCTGTTCAACTGCAGTAACATTATATTATCCAAAAGATGAAAATATAATAATTGGAACACTATTTATGGTTATTATGTCTACAGTAGTTAATATTCCTTCCATTAGTATATGGGCATATGGAGGAAGTGTTATCAGACAATATCTTAATAATGAAAAACTAAAAAAAATTGTTGAATGGTTTTTAGCAATCCTTTTAATTATAACCGCAGGCTCGGTATTATTTTACAACACTTAAGGTTTAGGGATTTCATAAGTTTCACCTACAGAATTATATCCTTTAATAACTGCAGGTCTTGTTGATATTTGTTTATACCACCTCAACACATTTGGATAATCATGCAAATTTATTTGATGTCTTTCATAACGAGCTGTCCAAGGCCAAATTGAAATATCAGCTATTGAATAGGAATCCGAAAAATATTCTTGTTTAGAAAGTCTTTTATCCAAAATTGAATATATATGTTGTGCATAGCCTTTTGTTTTATCTTCTGCAAATTTGCTTTTACCAGGATGATAAAATAAATATTGATGTGCCTGGCCTAGCATTGGCCCAACGTAAGCCATTTGAAAAAAAACCCATTGTATTATTTCCCAATACTTATCTTTATCTAGAAATTTATCATATTTTTTTGCCAGATAAAGAAGGATAGCCCCAGATTCGAATACTGTTTGGTTGTTATCATTATCTACAATTATAGGAATTTTATTTGCAGGAGATATTTTTGAAAACTCTTCGTTAAACTGCTCTTTTTTATCTAAATTTATTAAAATAGGGTTAAAATCCACACCTAATTCTTCAAGCATAATACTAATTTTTCGACCATTAGGGGTAGGTGATGAATACAAATCAATCATTTTTTTTAGAATTTAATTAATAGAGAACTATATTGATAATATGCATGAGAATATAGATAATATTATTAAATTAGCCTGGTGCGATAAAACCTCTTTTGAAAAAATAAAAAGAATTCACGGTGTAACCGAATCAGAGGTTATAAAAATAATGAGAATAAATCTGAAACCTAGATCATTTAAGTTATGGAGAACTAGAGTAACAGGGAGAACGAGAAAGCATGAAAAGAAAAGAAATCTACACGAAAAATCATTTAAATATGAGAGTTATCTTTAAAATATTAATTGTCAGTATAAGTCTTTTGTTTGCTAGTAAGATAGCATTAGCAGATCAAAATGATCCACGGCTAAATAATTTGTTTAAAAAATTAAATGAGACTGAAAATCAGGACGAGATAAGAGATTTAATATCTGACATTTGGAATATATGGTATGAAGTTGATGATCCAAAAGTTATTGAATATTTTGAGAAGGGTATTCAAGCTATGAATTTAAGAAATTATCCACTTGCAATTAGATTTTTTAATAATTTAATTGAAGAAGATCCTAACTTTGCAGAAGGTTGGAATAAGAGAGCAACAGTTCATTTTATGATGGGTAATTTTGATCAATCAATGCAAGACATCATTAAAACTCTTGAATTAGAACCAAGACATTTTGGTGCTCTAGATGGAATGGGTCTAATTTTTATTCATCAAGGCCAGTTTCAACAGGCAATTGATGTATATGATAAGATGTTAGAGATTTTTCCTTTTAGTGTTAAAACTATGGATAAGAAAGAAAGAATACAATCGTTTATTTCTCAATCTACGTAATATCAAAAAATACTAATAATAAAGATAGTGTAAAAAAACTAATAAACGTACTCAATACTACATTTGAAGAAACAACAGCTTTTAGCGAATTATATCTATATGCAAAATAATATGATTGTGAACCACTTGGTAAAGCTGCAGCCATAGTAACAATAATTACTAAGAGACTATCAAGCTCTAATATAAAATGTGCTAAACAAAATGCTATTATAGGGTGAATAAAATTTTTTAAGATAGTTAATAGTATTGCACTATAAATGTTTTCTCTAATTTTAAAATTTCCTAATGCAAGACCTAAAGAAATAAGAACCATTGGAAGAGCAAGGTTTACAAAAATATCTAAAGGCTGTTTCATAATAGATGGAACAATAAGATTAGAGTAATTAAGAATAATTCCAATTATCATTCCAAAAAGTACAATATTTTTAATTATACCTAATAATATTTGATAAAAAATTTCGACAATGCTTTTTTGTCTATTTCTATAAACTTCTATTATAATAACTGTATAGCTAAAATGAACAATACCATGAAAAAAAACTAATATCATATAAGGAATTGTATTTATTGGACCCAAAACTGCATACATAAGAGGTATTCCCATTGCTACTGTATTACCAAAACAAGCAGCTAATCCAAAAAGTGCAGAGTCATCTGTTTTAAAATTTAAAAATTGTTTGCTAATTAAAAATCCAGTCATGGATATAAAAATTCCTGAAGCAAAAAATGAGATGATTAGGCCAATAGAATTAATTTTAGGAAATGAAACTTGCCAAAAATATATAATTAAAGCTAAAGGTAAAAGAATGTTGAAACCTGTAAAATCAAAATAATCAATATATTTTTTCGGAAGTATTTGTAATTTATTTACAAAAAATCCAAAA